>JAHINZ010000352.1 GCA_018895795.1 Alphaproteobacteria bacterium | reverse complement strand
CGTGGCCTCGTCATAGGCCCGATGGATGGTCGGCAGGCCGCGCCGCAGGCCGGCGTCGTCCATCGCCGGCAGATCGTCGAGGATCAACGAGGCGGCGTGGACCATCTCGAACGCGCAGGCCGTATCCAGCGCCACGCCTTCGGCCGCGCCGAACTGGGCGGCCGACAGCAGGGTCAGCAGGGGACGAAAGCGCTTGCCCGGGGCCAGCAAGGCGTAGCGCACCGCCTCCACCAGCCGGTCCGGCGCCGCGCCGGGCTTCGGCGCGAGTTCGGCCAAACGTCGATCAACCCCGGCTTTCAGGGCTTCAAGACGTTGAAAATAGGCGGTGTTGTCGTCCATGCGCGAGTCGCGGCCGTCACAATCACCCCATTGTGGGCGTCTCATTTGAAGCCGCCTCCCGGCCGCGTCAAGCAGGCCCTCTTGACCCGAAGGCCGGGCGGGGGTTTTCCAGAGGGATGACCCAGTCCCTCCCCTCGCCCGCCGCCCACGCCCGCGCCGTCCTGGCCGAACTGGGCGTCGCCGGCCTGCCCGCCGACGGCGGCGTCGCCGTACGCTGCCCAATCGACGGCGCGATCCTGACCCAGGTCGCCTATGACGACGCCAAGGCTGTGGAAGCCAAGGTTTCCGCCGCCGTCCGCGCCTTCCGCCAATGGCGCATCGTCCCCGCCCCACGGCGCGGCGAACTGGTCCGGCTGCTGGGCGAGGAACTGCGCGCCGCCAAGGCTCAGCTGGCCGCCCTGGTCACGCTGGAGGCCGGCAAGATCGCGTCCGAGGCCGCCGGCGAGGTCCAGGAGATGATCGACATCTGCGACTTCGCCGTCGGCCTGTCGCGCCAGTTGCACGGCCTGACCATCGCCTCGGAACGCCCCGGCCACGCCATGCGCGAGACCTGGCAGCCGCTGGGGCCGGTGGTGGTGATCAGCGCCTTCAACTTCCCGGTCGCGGTCTGGGCCTGGAACGCCTGCCTGGCCCTGGTCTGTGGCGATCCGGTGATCTGGAAGCCGTCGGAGAAGACGCCGCTGACCGCCCTGGCTGTCCAGGCCATTCTCGACCGCGCCCTGGCCCGGTTCGGCGACGCGCCCGAGGGGCTGACCAGCGTGGTGCTGGGCGGCCGCGACGCCGGCGAGCGGCTGGTGCGCGACCCCTGCATCGCCCTGGTCAGCGCCACCGGCTCGACCCGCATGGGCCAGGCCGTGGCGCCGATCGTCGCGGGACGCTTCGGCCGCTCGATCCTGGAGCTGGGCGGCAATAACGCCATGATCGTCACCCCCAGCGCCGACCTGTCGCTGACCGTCCGGGCCATCGTGTTCTCGGCGGCCGGCACGGCGGGCCAGCGCTGCACAAGCCTGCGCCGGCTGATCGTCCACGAAAGCCTGGTCGACAAGGTGGCCGACGCCGTCGAAAGCGCCTTTTCGCGCCTGCCGGTCGGCGATCCGCGCCAGGACGGCGTCCTGCTGGGCCCGCTGCACGATGCGGCCGCCTATCAGGCCTTCGTCGCGGCCATGGATCAGGTCCGGGCCGACGGCGGCGGCGTCAGCGGCGGCGAGCGCCTGCTGATCGACGAGCATCCGGACGCCTTCTATGTCCGCCCCGCCCTGGCCCGCCTGGCCGCCCCCAGCCCCGGCATGCAGCGCGAGACCTTCGCCCCCCTGCTGCACGTCGTGCCCTATCGCGACTTCGACGAGGCGGTGGCGATCCAGAATGATGTGCCCCAAGGGCTGTCCTCCTGCGTGATGACCAATGACATCCGCGAAGCCGAGGCCTTCCTGTCGGCGGCCGGTAGCGACTGCGGCATCGCCAACGTCAATATCGGCCCCTCGGGCGCCGAGATCGGCGGGGCGTTCGGCGGCGAAAAGGAAACCGGCGGCGGGCGCGAGAGCGGTTCGGACAGCTGGAAGCAGTACATGCGCCGCCAGACCGCGACGGTGAACTATTCCGGCGCCCTGCCGCTGGCGCAGGGGGTGAGGTTTGATCTTTAGAGCCCGAGCCACTGGCCCCCTCCGCGCTTCGCGCTCCTCCCCCGGAGGGGGAAGATGAGGGTTCGCGCTCTTCATCTTCCCCCTACGGGGGAAGACGACCTGCGGAGCAGGTCCGTAGGGGGCAAGTCTCTTCGGCCTCACGCGGCATGACCGCTGAAGGGTTGGGGAGGCTGCGAAGCGGCCGGGGCAAGCCCGGAGACCGTGAGATGTTTTTGCGTTTCGGCTCGACCTGTCCGCT
>JAHINZ010000351.1 GCA_018895795.1 Alphaproteobacteria bacterium | reverse complement strand
GGACGACGTCTGCGCGGGAGGTAGAGGACGCAACTGCCATGATCCTGCCTCTAGCACGATTGCAGGGCTTCCACGCCAGCGTTGCGCGCATCAAAACTAGCGGCTAGGCACGCCGAAACGAGGAGGCGCCCATGTCCGAGGCCAGGATCATCGACGGCAAGGCTTTCGCGGCCGATCTGCGCGCGCGGATCGCCCAGGAGGTGTCGGGCCTGAAGGCCGAGCACGGCCTCACGCCGGGTCTGGCCGTGGTGCTGGTGGGGGAGGATCCGGCCAGTCAGGTCTATGTGCGCAACAAGGGTGAGCAGACCCTGGCGGCGGGCATGTATTCCGAAACCCATCGTTTGGCGGCCGATGTCACCCACGATGCGTTGCTGGTTCTGCTGGCCAAGCTGAACGCCGATCCGGCCATCCATGGCGTCCTGGTGCAGTTCCCGGTGCCAGACCATCTCAATCAGGCCGATATCGTCGCGGCGATCTCGCCGGACAAGGATGTGGACGGCCTGACCGTGACCAATGCGGGACGACTGGCCAGCGGCCTGCCGGCCCTGACCTCGTGCACGCCAGTCGGCTGCATGCTGTTGCTGAAGGATGTGATCGGCGACCTGAGCGGCAAGACCGCCGTCGTCATCGGCCGGTCCAACCTGATGGGCAAGCCGATGGCCCAACTTCTGCTGGCCGCTGATTGCACGGTCACCATCGCCCATTCCCGCAGTCGCGACTTGCCCGCCATCTGTCGTCAGGCCGATATTCTGGTGGCCGCCGTTGGGCGCGCGGAAATGGTCCGGGGCGACTGGATCAAGCCTGGCGCGGTGGTGATCGATGTCGGCATCAGTCGCTTTCCGTCGCGCGATCCGGTCGCGGCGGCGGCGGGCAAGACCCGGCTGGTCGGCGATGTCGCGTTTGACGAGGCCAAGGCCGTGGCCAGCGCGATCACACCGGTGCCCGGCGGCGTGGGTCCCATGACCATCGCCTGCCTGTTGGCCAACACGGTCACGGCCGCCAAGCGGCTGCACGGGATCGAGGCCTGATGCGCGGCGCGGTCTTTTTGCTCGCGGCCCTCGCGCTCGCGGCCTGCGGCGAAAAGACTCCGCCGGCCCCGACACCGGAACAGGCCCTGCTGCTGAAGCCCGCTGACGCGCGATTGGCGGGGCTCTACGAGAATGCCTGCAAGGCCTGTCACGCCACGCCCGGTACGGGGGCGCCGATGGTCCATGACCGCGCCGCCTGGGACCCGCGATGGAAGCAGGGCGAGGCGGTGCTGCTCGACCACACCATTCAGGGTTTCAAGGCCATGCCGGCCTCGGGGCAATGCGCCGCTTGCGCGCCCGCCGATTTCCAGGGCCTCATACGCTTCATGGCGGGGCGCGAAGATCCCGCATAGTTTGGGGGAAGCGATGATTTCGAGACGAGGCGCTATGGTCGCGGGCGGCGCGAGCGCCGCGGTGGTCGCCGCCGGCGGGGCCGGCTATCTGGTCGCGACCCACGACAAGCCCGAGCCGGCCGCACCGGCCTCGGTCAATGGCGAGGGTAAACTGCTCTGGCGAAACTGGTCGGGCATCCAGACCGCCTATCCCGCCGCGCGACTGGCGCCGAAGGATGAAACCGAGCTGGCCCAGATGCTGAAGACAGCGGCCGCGCCGATCCGGCCGGTCGGCGCGGGTCACTCCTTCACGGCGCTCGCCTCGACCAGCGGCGCGCTGGTGTCGCTGGACGCTATGTCCGGAATTGCCGCGTGGGAGGGCGACCAAGCCGTGGTTCTGGCCGGGACGCGTCTGGGCGCGCTGGGTCCGGCCCTGGCGGCCAAGGGGCGGGCGATGGCCAACCTGCCCGACATCAACAAGCAGTCCCTGGCCGGCGCCCTGGCGACCGCCACCCATGGGACCGGCGCCAAGCTGCAGGCGCTGCATGGCGACGTCACGGGGCTACGGCTGATCACACCGGGCGGGCAGGTCATCGACTGCGACGCGACCCACCGGCCGGAGATTTTTCAGGCCGCCAAGGTGTCGCTTGGGGCGCTGGGCGTGATCGCCCAGGTGCGGCTGAAGACCATTCCCAATCGCCGCATTCGGCGGCGGGTCTGGATCGAGCCGTTCGGCGACGCCCTGGCCAAGGCCGAGGCGCGATGGGCGGAGCATCGCAATTTCGAGTTCTACGCGGTGCCGTTCACCGGCCTGGCGGCCGGCATCAGTCACGATGAGACCGATGATCCCGCCGAGGCCAGAGGGGCTGACCAGGATACGGCCTTCCTCGACGCCCTGAAGGGGTTGCGCAATCTACTGGGCTTCTCGACGCCTCTGCGCAAAGCCGCAGCGCGCGCGCTGCTGGCCGGCACGAAGCCTGAAACGGCCGTCGACGAAGGCTGGAAGCTGCTCTCGACCGATCGGCCGGTGCGCTTCAACGAGATGGAGTTTCACCTGCCGGTCGAGGTGCAACTCGAGGCGCTGGAAGAGGTGGTCGCGACCATCGAGAAGGCACGGCCGGATGTTTTCTTCCCGATCGAGGTGCGCCGCATCGCG
>JAHINZ010000350.1 GCA_018895795.1 Alphaproteobacteria bacterium | reverse complement strand
GTAGCGCTTGTCCTTGGGTTGGCACGACTTGCCGGACGCCGCGGCCAGGGTGTCGACGATGGACAGTTGGGTCGCCTTGTCGGTCAGCTTGCAGCTGACATTGGCGCCGTCCTCATAGAGCAGGCAGCTGTTGGCGATCACCTCGTCGGCCACGGTGGCCGGGTTGGCGGTCTGGACGACATAGCCCGCGCCGCCCTTGCAGGCGACTTCGAAGTACGAGTTCTTGGCGCCCGAGCCGATGGCGCGGGCGTTTTCGATGTCGCAATTGGCGCCGGCCTTGGCCAGGAACGGCTTGAGGCCGGCCTTGGGGTCGGCGTTGCCGGGCAGGATACAGGCCAGGGCGCTGGGCTTGCCGTCGGGGCCCGGAGCGCTCGATTCCAAGCAGGTGAAGGCCTGGGGCGCGGCGTCCTTCTTGGCGATCACCGCGAAGCCGATGCTGTCCTTACAGGCCACTTCGTAATAGCTGGAATTGGTTTTCTTGTCGGCGCCGATCAGGCGGGCGTCGGCGACGACGCAGCTGGGCACGGCGACTTGCATCAGCGCCGGGGCGTCTTTCATCCCCGCTTCACGCGCCTTGGCGTCAATGGCTGGCTTGTCTTTGCTCTCTTTCGGCGCCGAAATGACGGCGGCGGGCACGAGCGCGCCGAGCGCGAGGGCGGCGGCCAAGCCGATCGCGAATGGCCTCATGGGAAATATCTCCTGGGTGGATTCCTCGCGCGGACATAAGCGCGCGCTTGCCTTGTGGGTCAAGATGTCCTCCGAGATGAGCGAAAACATGGCGACAGGGAGCGACTCATGCGCGACGGACTTGAAGAGGATGCGACCGAACCGCGCAGGCCCAAGCTGGTCTACCCGTTCGAGACCGCGCCCGAGCAGGGAACCGGGGAGGCCGTCGAGGTCGCGCCGGGGGTCTTGTGGCTGCGCCAGCCGCTGGGCGGCTCGCTGCAGTTCATCAATGTCTGGGCCCTGGCCGACGGCGAGGGCTGGGCGATCGTCGACACCGGCGTCCAGACCAAGGAGACCAGCCAGGCCTGGCGCGCCGCCTTCGCGGGGGCCCTGGGCGGCAAGCCGATTACCCGGGTGATCTGCACCCATCTGCATCCCGACCATGTGGGCCTGGCCGGCTGGATCGTCCGCAAGTTCGAGTGCCGGCTGTGGATGACCCGGCTGGAATATTTCCAGTGCCGGATGCTGGTGGCCGACACCGGCCGCGAGGCGCCCGAGGACGGGGTGCGGTTCTTCAAGGCCGCCGGCTGGGACGAGGACGCGATCGAGAACTACCGGGCGCGGTTCGGCGGCTTCGGCAAGGCGGTCTACGCCCTGCCCGACAGCTATCGGCGGCTGTCGGATGGCGAGGATTTCGACATCGGCGGCCGGATCTGGCGGGTGGTGACCGGTCAGGGCCATTCGCCCGACCATGCCTGCCTGTGGTGTCCGGAACTGGACGTGCTGATCAGCGGCGACCAGGTGTTGCCGCGCATCTCGTCCAATGTCTCGGTCTTCCCCACCGAACCCGAAGCCGATCCGTTGAGCGACTGGCTGACCTCCCTGGCCAAGGTCAAGGCGATCGTGCCCGACAGCGTGCTGGTCCTGCCGGCCCACAATGACCCGTTCCATGGCCTGCACGCCCGGATCGACCATCTGATCGGCGGTCACGAACGGGGCCTGGGGCGGCTGGAAAAGAAGCTGGCCGAACCCAAGCGAGCCGTCGACGTGTTCGGCGCCCTGTTCGCTCGCCCGATCGGTCCCGACCTGCTGGGCATGGCGACCGGCGAGGCCCTGGCCCATCTGAACTGCCTGATCGGCCGGGGTCGCGTCCGCCGCGACGCCGACGCCGAGGGGGTGTGCTGGTACGGCGCGATCGATGGGGTCGAAACAGACGTTTGATATTTCGTGCGCGAAATACTAGCGTGACGCCATGGCCACCCCGCCCGACCGCCGTCTCGTCTTCCTGCTCAACGCCGGCCATCGGCGCGTTCAACGCTGGATCGAGGCGGCGATGGCGGCCAAGGGCGGGCTGACCGCCGCCCATTCCGGCGTGCTGTTCTTCCTGGGACAGCGCGACGGCGCCCTGATCGGCGAGGCGGCCGAAGCCCTGGACCTGGCCCCCTCGGCCATGACCGGCCTGATCGATCGGATGGCCAAGGTCGATCTGGTCGAGCGCCGCTCCGACCCGGCCGACGGCCGCGTCCTGCGGCTGTACCTGACCGACAAGGGCCGCGCCGCGCGGGAAGACGCCAAGGGCGGCCTGGACGGCGTCAACGCAACCCTGACCGAAGGCTTCTCGGACGACGAGATCGCCGTGGTCGCCCGCTGGCTGATGAGCCTGCAAACCAAGTTCCCCAAAGGAGAGATCGCATGACCGAGCATGTGAAGGTCGAGATCGACGCCGGCGTGATGACGCTGACCCTGGCCCGTCCCGACAAGAAGAACGCGCTGAGCAACGCCATGTACGGCGTGCTGGCCGACAGTCTGGAACGGGCCGAGCGCGATCCCGAGGTGCGGGTGGTCGTATTCCAGGGCGACGGCGACAGCTTCAGCTCGGGCAATGACCTGAAGGACTTCACCGCCCAGGCCACGGGAAGCTTCACCGAGGAGCGCCATGTCTGGCGGTTCCTGAAGGCCCTGGCCAGGGCGACGCGGCCGCTGGTCGCCGCCGTGCACGGCCAGGCCGTCGGGGTGGGCACGACCATGCTGCTGCATTGCGATCTGGTGTTCACCAGCCCCGACGCGCGCCTGACCGTGCCGTTCGTCAATCTGGCCCTGGCCCCCGAGGCCGCCTCCAGCTGGCTGTTGCCGGCCCGCATCGGCCATGCCCGCGCCTACGCCATGTTCGCCCTGGGCGAAGCGGTGGACGGGACCACCGCCGCCGCCTGGGGGCTTTCCAACGCGGTGGTGCCGCTTGAAGATCTGCGGGCCCGGGCCCGGGCCGCCGCCGACCAGCTGGCCAAGCGTCCGCTGGGCGCCCTGACCGTGACCAAGGGTCTGATGCGCGACGCCGAGAAGATCGCCGCCCTGATGGACAAGGAAGGCGCGCTGTTCGCCGAGCGCCTGCAGACCGCCGAGGCGCGCGAGGCCTTCATGGCCTTCGCCGAGCGCCGTCCGGCCGATTTCAGCAAGGTCGCCTGAGCCCTTGGTCCTGGTCGTGATCCTGGCGGCGACTTTGTTCGCCCTGGCCGGCGTCCATCTGTACTGGGCGTTCGGCGGCCGCTGGCCGGGTCATGACGAGGTCTCGCTGGTCGAGCACGTGGTGGGGCGCACGGCGGGCATGCGCGCGCCCGGACCCCTGGCCAGCGCCGCGGTCGCGGCGGCTCTAGCCGTGGGCGGCCTTATGGTCCTGGCCGTGCTGGCCCCGTCCTCGCCGCTCGAGCCCTGGCTGCGGGTCGGGCGGTGGGGCCTGTTCGCGGTCTTCGCCCTGCGCGGCCTGGCGACCTATGTGCCGCCGGTGTTCCGATACGCCGAGGGCACGCCCTTCGCCCGTCTCAATCGCCGCGCCTATGGTCCGCTGTGCCTGGCGATCGCCCTTGGACTGCTGGCCCTGCAACTGTAGCGTTCTGACCAACAAGAAAATCACGGGAGAGAACCACATGGCCGATCGCATCACCTCGGGCTTCAAGCCCCATACCCCGGCCCGCGACGTGGTCGCCGGCCATGACCTGACCGGCAAGGTCGCCATCGTCACCGGCGCCGCCACCGGCATCGGGATCGAGACCGCCCGCGCCCTGGCGGAAGCCGGCGCCGAGGTGATCATCGCCGTGCGCAAGCCCGACCTGGCCGAGGCCGCCGTGGCCGAGGTCAACAAGACGGCGAAAGGCGCGAAGGCCAGCTGGTCGATGCTGGACCTGGCCAGCTTCAACTCGATCCGCGCCTTCGCCGAACGCTGGGGCGACCGGCCGCTGAACATCCTGATCAACAACGCCGGCGTGATGGCCTGCCCGCTGGCCTATACCGAGGACGGTCTGGAGATGCAGGTCGGCACCAACCATTTCGGCCATTTCCTGCTGTCGGTGCTGCTGGCGCCCAACCTGATCGCCGGGGCCAAGGCGTCCGGCAAGACCTCGCGGCTGGTGTCGCTGTCCTCGATCGGCCACCGCCGGTCGGCGTTCAATTTCGACGACCCGCATTTCAAGGTCCGCGACTACGACAAGTGGGAAAGCTACGGCCAGGCCAAGACCGCCAACGCGCTGTTCGCCGTGGGCTTCAATGCGCGCTTCAAGGCTCAGGGCGTCACCGCCAACGCCGTCATGCCGGGCGGCATCATGACCCCGCTGCAGCGGCACATGAGCCTGGACGAGCAGCGGGCGCTAGGCTGGATCGACGAGACCGGCAAGGTCCGCGAAGGCTTCAAGACGCCGGAGGAGGGCGCCTCGACCAGCGTCTGGGCGGCGGTCGGCGATGAACTGGACGGCGTCGGCGGGCTCTATCTGGAAGACCTGGCCCAGGCCGCGCCGTGGTCGAAGGAGCAGCCCTGGGCGGGCGTCATGCCCCATGCCCTGGATCCCGAGGCGGCCGAGCGCCTGTGGGCGCTGTCGGTGCAAACCACGGGCGCCGGCGCCTGATGCGACGCGGGACCTTGTGGATCCTGGCCGGGGTCGCGGCGATCCTCGGTGGGCTGGTCGATCTGACCGGTCCGCTGCTGTACCCGCACCTGGCCGAGCCGGCGCGGCAGGCGGTCTATGTGCTGATCGACGGCCTGCTGCTGTTTGGCCTGCTGGGCCTGCAATCGGCGACGGGCCGCGCGATCGGCTGGCTGGGGCTGGCGGGCTTCGTCGCCGCGGTCAGCGCCGTTCTGCTGGTGCGCTCGTCGGCGACCAATGTGCTGGGGCCCCAGACCTACATGCTCGCCTCCAGCCTGTGGTCGATCGCCATGGCGGTGGTCGGCGTCGCCCTGCTGCGGGCTCGCGCGCCCTACAAGGTCGCCGCCGGCCTGTGGATCGCCGCCCTGGTGATCGGCCTTGCCGGTCTGGCCTTGAAGGATCAGGGTCTGGCCCATCGCCTGGCCGCAGCCGCCTTCGCCCTGGCCTCCGTGGCCCTCGGCTTGGGACTGATCCGCCAAGGCCGCGCCCTTTCTGGAGATCTCGCATGAGCCCCCCCGCCACCCTTAAGGGCAAGACCCTGTTCATCACCGGCGCCTCGCGCGGCATCGGCCTGGCCATCGCCCTGCGCGCCGCGCGGGACGGCGCCAATATCGTCGTCGCCGCCAAGACCGCCGAGGCCCACCCCAAGCTGCCGGGCACCATCTATTCGGCGGCCGCGGAGATCGAGGCGGCCGGCGGCAAGGCCTTGCCGCTGATCGTCGACGTGCGCGAGGAAAGCTCGGTTTATGAGGCGGTCGACAAGGCCGTCGCCCGGTTCGGCGGCATCGACATCTGCGTCAACAACGCCTCGGCCATCTCGCTGACCGGCACGCTGTCGACCGAGATGAAGCGCTATGACCTGATGCACCAGGTCAATACGCGCGGCACGTTCCTGACGTCGAAGGCCTGCATCCCGCATTTGAAGAAGGCGGAAAATCCGCACGTGCTGATGCTGTCGCCGCCGCTGGACATGGCGCCGCGCTGGTTCGGCGGCCACGTGGCCTACACCATGGCCAAGTTCGGCATGTCGATGTGCGTGCTGGGCATGGCCGAGGAGTTCAAGAGCGACGGGATCGCCTTCAACGCCCTGTGGCCGCGCACCGGCATCGCCACCGCCGCCATCCAGTTCGCCCTGGCCGGCGAGGAAGGCCTGCGCCATTGCCGCACGGTCGAGATCATGGCCGACGCCGCCCACGCGATCTTCGTGAAGCGGTCGCGGGACTTCAGCGGTAATTTCGTGATCGACGACACGTTCCTGTACGGCGAAGGCGTCCGCGACTTCACGCCCTACAGCGTCGATCCGACCGCCACCCTGATGCCGGACTTCTTCGTGCCCGAGGACAGCGTCCCGCCGCCGGGTGTGAAGATCGGCTAGAGATAGCGCGTGTTCGCAAGTCGCGGCCTTTCTTACATGATGCCCCTTATGTGTTATAGAAATGATGTTTCTTTAACATAAACGGATCGACGTGTTAAAGCCGACCTACGCCATCACCCCGCTTCCGCCTGCCGTCGAGCTGGAGACGGTCGCGGTGCTGCGCGCGGCCGCGCGGGCTCATCGCTATCTGGCCGAGTTGAAGGGCCGGGCCGGCGCGATCCCCAATCAGGGCATCTTGATCGACACGCTGTCCTTGCAAGAAGCGCGGGCCAGTTCGGAAATCGAGAACATCGTCACGACCCAGGACGAGCTGTTTCAGGCGACCTTGTTTTCGGAGGCGCCGGACGGTGGTCCTGGCAAGGAGGTCGCGCTCTATCGCGACGCCTTGAAGCGTGGCTTCGATCGCCTCGTCGAGGCCAAAGGCCTTCTGACCAACAATATCATTATTGAGATCTTCCAGGTGCTCAAGCGCACCCAAGGCGAATTCCGGGCGACGCCGGGCACCGCGCTGCGCAACGCGGTGACCGGCGAGACCGTCTATGTACCGCCTCAGGATCGCGACACCATCATCGCCCAGATGACCGCCCTTGAGCGTTTCGTGAATGACGAGGCAGTCAGCGACCTGGACCCGCTGATCAAGATGGCGCTGATTCACCACCAGTTCGAGAGCATCCATCCGTTTCCGGACGGCAATGGTCGCATTGGCCGTATTTTCAACGTGCTCTATCTGACCAAGGTCGGTCTGCTGGACAGTCCGATTCTCTATCTCAGCCGCTACATCACCACCCACAAGGCCGAGTACTATCGGCTGCTGCAGCAGGTGCGCGACGAGGGCGCGTGGGAGCCCTGGCTGCTCTACATGCTGCGCGCGGTCGCGGAGACCTCGATCCAGACGCTCGAGTTGGTGCAGGGCGTCGGCGCCCTGATGGCGGACTACAAGCATCGCCTGCGCGAGGAGCATGGAAAGTTCTATTCTCAGGACCTGCTCAACAACCTCTTCCGCCACCCCTACACGCGGATCGAATTTCTCCAGAAGGAGCTGGGCGTGGTGCGCCAGACGGCGGCGAAATATCTCGACGATCTGGCCGCCAGCGGCCTGCTGGAAAAGCGCAGCCAGGGGCGCAGCAATTACTACGTCAATCGACCTTTGCTGGCCCTGTTGCGGCGCGTGTCGGGCGGATGATCGCGATCACCGCGTCTTGCGGGCCGCCACCCCGACCGACCGCCGCGCCCAGGCCACCAGCAGCTCTGGATCGTCCATCGCCTCGATCGGCGCGGTCCAGTAGGCCATCGGCTTGTCCTCCGGGCCGAACGGGCGGAACGCCACGCTGCCGGCCGCCTCGAAATCGGCCTTCAGCGACTCGTCGCCCTTGAGGTACAGGACATCGTCGTCGATCACGGCGAAGAACAGGTCGTTCGCGTACAGCCCCACGCCGCCGAACATCTTGCGCGATTTCAGCCCGCCCAGCGGCGCCAGATGCTCAAGCACGAAGTCCAGATAGTCCGAAGAGACCGCCATGCCCTCACCTTCCAAGACCGTCGTCATCCGCGCCGCGACGATCGCCGACAGCGCCCTGATCGTGCAATTCATCCGCGATCTGGCCGACTATGAAAAGCTGCTCGATACGGTGGAAACGACGGAAACCGACATTCGGGCGGCGCTGTTTGGCGACACGCCCCGGGCCTTCTGCGACATCGCCGAGATCGACGGGGCGCCGGTGGGCTTCGCGCTGTGGTTCTACAACTTCTCGACCTTTGTCGGTCGGCACGGGATCTATCTGGAGGATCTGTTCGTGCGGCCCGACGCGCGCGGCTCCGGGGCCGGCAAGGCGCTTCTGGCCCATCTGGCCCGGCGCTGCCTGGACGAGAACCTGGGCCGGCTGGAATGGTCGGTGCTGGACTGGAACGCCCCGTCGATCGCCTTCTATGACCGCCTGGGGGCGGCGGCGATGGACGAGTGGATCATCCGCCGCATGACCGGCGAGGCGTTGCGCGCGCTGGCCGGGGTCTAAGGCCCTGCGTCCTTCGAGGCCCGCGGCGCGGGCGCCTCAGGATGAGGAACTCAGTAAGTCGCCCTCATCCTGAGGTGCGAGGCGAAGCCGAGCCTCGAAGGACGCACCGCGCCTTAGTTCAGCCGGTCGGCCTTGCGCAGGTCGGGGAACAGCCAGGCCCACAGGCCGGTGACGCCGATCGCGCCCAGGCCGCCGAACACCACCGCGCCCACCGGACCCAGCAGCCAGGCGGCGACGCCGCTCTCGGCCTCGCCCAGTTCGTTGGAGGCGCTGATGAACACGCCCGAGACCGCCGCGACGCGGCCGCGCATGGCGTCGGGGGTGACGATCTGCACCAGGGTCTGGCGGACATAGACGCTGAGCATGTCGGCGCCGCCCAGCACGGCCAGCGACCCGATCGACAGCCACAGGAGCTTGGAGAGGCCAAACACCACCGTCGCCGCGCCGAACACCGCCACGCCGGCGAACATGATCCGGCCGGCATGGCGACGGATCGGAACGGCGGCCAGATAGACGCCCACCAGGGTCGCGCCGATGGCCGGCGAGGCGCGCAGAATGCCGAACCCGGCCGGGCCGATGTGCAGCACGTCCTTGGCGAACACCGGCAGCAGGGCCGTGGCCCCGCCCAGGATCACCGCGAACAGGTCCAGCGAGATCGAGCCGAAGACGATCTTGTTGTTCCAGACATAGGCCAGGCCCTCCTGGATCAGCGCCAGGCGCGAACCGGGCTGGGTC
>JAHINZ010000349.1 GCA_018895795.1 Alphaproteobacteria bacterium | reverse complement strand
CCGGAGCGGCATGGCGCGATCACCGGCGTGATCAAGAGTCAGATCGATTGGATCCCGCTGGAGATCGGCAGCGTCAGGCCCACCCAGGGCCGGACGCTGGCGGTGATGCAGGTCAGCGGCGGCTCTCAGTCGTTCAACGCCGTCAATACCCTGCGCTTGCTGGGGCGCTGGATGCGAATGATCACCATTCCCAACCAGTCTTCGGTGGCCATGGCCTGGAAGGAGTTCGATGACGACGGCCGCATGAAGCCCTCGGCCTATTATGACCGCGTGGTCGACGTGATGGAGGAGTTGGTCAAGTTCACCCTGCTGACGCGCGGGCATGTCGACCATCTGGTCGATCGCTACAGCGAGCGGAAGGCGAGGGGCGTTCAGGCTGCTCGCCTTGGCGAAGTCGCTTCCGTCATCTAGGGCGAGATCGTCCTAGGATCGCTCTGCCGGACCAAGCGGATCCGGTTTAGTCCATGTCTCGGCCTGATCGCCTACTCGGCCACCTATGGACAGGCGGGCGGCGCGATGGTCGGCGATGTCCTGCCGCAAGACCTCCGGTTGACACACCGTGGGTCTCAAGAAGAGAACGACCGGCGGACGGGACGTCCGCCGGTCGCCTCAAATCCGAGGGATTAGCCGTTGACGGCGTCCTTCAGTTGCTTGGCGGGCGTGAAGGCGACCTTCTTGGAGGCCGCGATCTCGATAGCGGCGCCCGTGGCCGGGTTGCGGCCGGTGCGGGCCGGCTTGGCCTGGACCTTGAACTTGCCAAAGCCCGGGATCGAGACTTCTTCGCCCTTCACGGCGGCGTCCGTCAGCGACTTGAACACGCCGTCGATGATCGACTTGGCCTGAGCCTTGGTCAGCTTGTCGTCGGCAGCAACGGCGGCGTCGACCAGATCCGAAACGTTCATGATGTTAGCTCATCTCAAGTGGAATCAAGGAATGCCGAGCCTGACGAACCGGGAAGGTTTTGTCACGTCATCCCAGCAAATAGGCGCATTCAGGGATTGTTTGGGGCATGGTTGACCTTCAAACGGCCGCTTGGCGTCACTAGAATGCCGGGCGGCCCGACTATGACCGCTGGTGACGCCCAACTCATGCCGTGGTAGCGGTCACTAAAACGGGGGAAACACATGGCCAACGCCAAGAATCTGGGCGCCAAAGACGGAGTCGTGGTCGGTCGCAGGGATGGATTGGTCATCGGAGCGGCCTCGGTGGGCACCGTCTTCGAGTGGTACGACTTCTATCTGTACGGCTCGTTGGCCACCTACATCACCCACCATTTCTTCTCCGGCGTGAACGAAACGACGGGCTATATCTTCGCGCTTCTGGCCTTCGCGGCGGGTTTCGCGGTGCGGCCGTTCGGGGCCCTGGTGTTCGGCCGGCTCGGCGACCTTTGGGGCCGCAAGAACACCTTCCTGGTCACCATGCTGCTGATGGGGCTTTCGACCTTCGTCGTCGGGCTGCTGCCCAGCTATGAGAAGATCGGCATCGCCGCGCCCATCGCCCTGGTGGTGATGCGTCTGGTCCAGGGCCTGGCGCTCGGCGGCGAGTACGGCGGCGCGGCCACCTATGTCGCCGAACACGCGCCGCCCGGCCGCCGTGGCCTGTACACGAGCTTCATCCAGATCACCGCGACGTTTGGCCTGTTCCTCAGCTTGATCGTCATCCTTGTGACCCGCAATGCGGTCGGCGAGGACGCCTTCAAGGCATTTGGCTGGCGCATCCCGTTCCTGATCTCGGTGTTGCTGCTCGGCGTGTCGCTGTGGATCCGGCTGCAGTTGGCCGAAAGCCCGTCGTTCCTGAAAATGATCGACGAGGGCAAGGGCAGCAAACAGCCGCTGACCGACTCCTTCGCCAAGTGGGGCAATCTGAAGATCGTCCTCCTGGCCCTGGTCGGTCTGACGGCGGGACAGGCTGTGGTCTGGTACACGGGGCAGTTCTACGCCCTGTTCTTCCTCGAGAAGATGCTCAAGGTCGACGGCGGACTGACCAATGGGCTGGTCGCCATCTCGCTGTTGATCGGCACGCCATTTTTCGTCTTCTTCGGGTGGCTGTCGGACAAGATCGGCCGCAAGTGGATCATCATGGCGGGCTGCGTTCTGGCCTGCCTGACCTATTTCCCCCTGTTCAAGACCCTGACCGTGGCCGCCAATCCGCAACTGGCCGCCGCCGTCGCCGCTTCGCCCGTGACCGTGGCGGCTGATCCCGCCGACTGCTCGGTCCAGTTCGATCCGATCGGCAAGACGGTGTTCAACACCTCCTGCGACCTGGCCAAGTCGTACCTGGCCAAGGCGGGGGTCACCTACGCCAACGCCGTCGCTCCGGCGGGTTCGGTGGCCCAGGTGCGTATCGGGGCCGCGACCCTGGCCTCATTCCCGGGCGAGACCCTCGACAAGACGGCCTTCGCCGCGCGCAAGAAGAGCTGGGAGGCCGAACTGGGCGCGGCCTTGAAGACCGCGGGCTATCCCGCCAAGGCCGATAGCGCCCTGGTCGACAAGCCACTGGTGGTCGCCATCCTGACCCTTCTGGTGATCTATGTGACCATGGTCTACGGGCCGATCGCGGCGATGTTGGTCGAGATGTTCCCGACCAATATTCGCTATACGTCGATGAGCCTGCCCTATCATATCGGCAATGGCTGGTTTGGCGGTTTCCTCCCGACCACGGCCTTCGCCATGGTCGCCGCGACCGGCAATATCTATTACGGACTCTGGTATCCGATCGTGGTCGCGGGCGTGACCGCTGTGATCGGCATCCTGTTCCTCAAGGAAACCAAGGATGTCGATATAGAGGCCTGAACCGTGTGAACCGGTCGCGGCACGTTCTGTCGCGACCGATCTCACCCCACCCTAGGCAAGGCGGT
>JAHINZ010000348.1 GCA_018895795.1 Alphaproteobacteria bacterium | reverse complement strand
GAAGGGTTTTCCGGCGGGCTTCCGCCTAAGACGTTCGAATACGCCAGATTTGGCGTGGAGGGGCTCATGCGCGTACTGTTGATCGAGGATGACAGCGCGACTGCGCAGACCATCGAGCTGATGCTGAAGTCTGAAGGCTTCAACGTCTATACGACGGATCTGGGTGAAGAAGGCGTCGATCTGGGCAAGATCTACGACTACGATCTGATCCTGCTCGACCTCAATCTTCCGGACATGAGCGGCCTCGATGTTCTGCGCACCCTGCGGGTCGCGAAGATCAACACGCCGATCATGATCCTGTCGGGTTCCTCGGAAATCGACACGAAGGTCAAGACCTTCTCGGGCGGCGCCGACGACTACATGACCAAGCCCTTCCACAAGGACGAGATGATCGCCCGCATCCATGCGGTGGTTCGTCGTTCGAAGGGTCACGCCCAATCGGTCATCAAGACCGGCGACATCGTGGTCAATCTGGACGCCAAGACGGTCGAAGTGAACAACAATCGCGTTCACCTGACCGGCAAGGAATACCAGATGCTGGAGCTGCTCTCCCTGCGCAAGGGCACGACCCTGACCAAGGAGATGTTCCTCAACCACCTGTACGGCGGCATGGACGAGCCGGAACTGAAGATCATCGACGTCTTCATTTGCAAGCTGCGCAAGAAGCTGGCGGCCTCGGCCCAGGGCAAGCACCATATCGAGACGGTCTGGGGCCGCGGCTATGTGCTGCGCGATCCGAACGAGCAAGTCGCCGCCGCCTGATCGGCGCACGACGGATCTTCCGAACAAGGACAGGCGCTCGCCCCAAAAAGGCGGGCGTTTTTCTTTTGAATCATGGGTTTGACCGGTATCGAACGCCGACCAATCAGCCCCCGCCGTGACAAAAGGACCAAAGCACCGAATAGTGCTTGCCGCTGGAACGCGCTCCCGCCATCTTCCGGCGCGACGATTGCTGGGGGGCTACTCAGCCGTGTCATTTTGACCATACGCGGCATCGACACCGATGGGGGACCGATGCAGGAATTTGATCCGCGACGCCCGACGCTGCGTTTGGCGCCCCGGCTGTTCACGGCCATCGCCGGTTTGGCCGCTCTGGGCCTGGGCTGGAAGCTGACCGCCGCCGACGTCGAGGCCCCAGTCAAGGCCGCGCTCGACCCCGCCGCGCTGATGGCCCTGCAGCACGTGGCCTTCGCCAGCGCCGAAGCGCAGCCGGGCTTTGATCGCCCGCAAAGCATTCCCGTCAAGGTCCGTCCCGGCGAAACCCTCGAAGGGGCCGTGGAACGGGCCGGCGTCGCGCCGGACGAGGCGCGCCAGGTGGTCGCCACCCTTCAGGGCGCGATCGACACCGTCAACATCAAGGCCGGCATGGCCTTCGAGGCCGCCATCGCCCAGCGCCGCAGCCAGCGTGGCCCGGCCCGCCTGATCGGCCTGTCGATGCGCACCAGCCCGTCCTCGACCCTGACCGTCTCGCGCACCTTCGACGGCGCGCTGAAGCTGCGCGAACTCGAGGAAACCGTCACCGACGAGACCAAGGTCGCCTGCGGCGAAATGAACGGCTCGTTCTATGAAAGTGTCGCCAGCATCGGCGGCACCCCGGCCGTGATCAGCGAGGCGGCCAAGCTGTTCTCGCACAAGATCGACTTCTCGCGGGACATCCACGAGGGCGACAAGTTCTGCCTGGTCTTCGACCGCAAGGTCACCGAGAGCGGCCGCACCGTCGAGGCCGGCGACCTGGAGTATGCCGAGGTCAAGGGCCAGCGCTTCTACGCCTTCGATCGCGACGGTAAGACCCAGTTCTTCGACGAACTGGGCAAGAACATCAAAGGTTTCCTGCTGCGCACGCCGGTCGACGGCGCCCGCATCACCTCCACCTTCGGTCCGCGCAAGCATCCGGTGCTGGGCTATACCCGGGCCCACCAGGGCGTCGACTTCGGGGCCGGGACCGGCACGCCGATCCTGGCCGCCGGCGACGGCGTGGTGCTGGAAGCCCGCCGCTGGAGCGGCTACGGCAACTGGCTGCGCATCCGCCATTCGGGCCAGTGGGACACCGGCTACGGCCACATCTCGCGCTACGCCCCCGGCATCAAGGCCGGCGTTCGCGTGCATCAGGGTCAGGTCGTCGCCTATGTCGGCCAGACCGGCCTGGCGACCGGTCCTCACCTGCATTACGAGGTCTGGCTTAACGGCCAGCGGGTCAACCCGATCGGCGCCAAGGTGCCGCAAGGCACGATCCTGGGCGGCCGCGATCTGGCGGCGTTCAAGACCAAGAAGTCGCGGATCGACCGGCTGCTGGCCGACGGCGGCTCGGTCGCCACCAGCCCCGACACGCCCAAGCTGGCCCTGGCCGACTTGAAGACCAAGGACGCGCCCGCGCTGCGATAACCGCGCGAGCGGTTGTTGACCCAGATCATTCGTACGAAGTGCAGGCCTGTCATGATCCCGCCCTCGCGCGGTCCGCTGATGGCCAGCGTCAATTCAGATCCTTGAAGGCCGCCTCATGACTGGTCCCGCCAAGCCCCGCGCCAATCCCGCCCTTCGGCTGGCGCTCATCCGCCGGATCCACAGCTGGCTGGGTCTGTTCATCGCGCCCAGCGTGGTGTTCTTCGCCCTGACCGGCGCCGTCCAGCTCTACGGTCTGCACGAGGCGCACGGGGCCTATCAGCCGCCGGCGATCATCGAGAAGCTGGGCATGGTCCACAAGGACCAGGTGTTCAAGACCAAGCCCAAGCGCCCGGCGGCCAAGCCGGTCGCCGCCGGCGCGGCGGCGACCGCCAAGCCCAAGGCCGAGGCGGGACCCAAAATGTCGGTCGCGATCCTCAAGGCGCTGTTCCTGGTGGTCGCCCTGGCCTTGGTCGCGTCCACCCTGCTGGGCGTGTGGATGGCCCAGGCCTATGGCCGTGACAAGCGCGCGGGCTGGATCCTGCTGGCGGCGGGCGCGGTCCTGCCGATCCTGCTGGTGGCGCTCTAGGCTGACGGCTCCATCAAGGCCGGCCCGGACATCAGCGGGTCGGTGAACGAGTCCGAGCCGTTGTCCAGCCGTCCGGCGAACCGGCGCAGATAGTCGGCCTGGCCGTCGATCCGCGCCGACAGGTCGTACCAGCCGCCCTTCGAGGCCAGCGACCAGACGCGCTTGGCGCTTTGGCCGGGCTTCAGGGCCACCGTCCAGGCCGCTTCCGTCGGCTGGGCGCTGACCAGCATCCGCCGCGCCTCGGGACCATCATTGCGCAGGGTCACGGTCAGGGTCCGTCGCGCCGGATCGCTGACCGCCGCGATCGTCGGGCCCGACGGGGCCGCGCCGCCGATCAGATGGCGATGGAAGCCGTTGGGGCCCAGGATCCACAGATCGTGCCGCCCCGCCGGCCAGACGTCTTCCAGGCTTTTGCCGGGCTCCAGCGTGTAGCGACGCGGCGGCTGGTCGAGTCTCAGGCGGTCATAGACGTGCAGCACGGCGCCGGCCTGTCCCGCATTGCTCAGCCGCAGGGCGAGCGCGCCGTCGCGCAGGCTTTCAGCGACCTCGAGATGATAGGGCAGGGCCCGCGACAGGCGCGGTCCGGCCGCCTGGGTCGGGACCAGGGGCATAGGCGGGGTCGGCGGGACCGTGCGGCCCGGCAAGGCCCCCGCGCGGCGGGCGGTCTCCTGGGTGGCCGGCAGGGCGGCGACGAAGGCCTTGGTGTTGGGGGTCTTGAAGTCGAACGCCGTCGTCAGGTCGCCGCACACCGCGCGCCGCCAGGGCGAGATATTGGGCTCCATCACCCCGAAGCGCTCTTCCAGGAAGCGGACCACCGAGGTGTGGTCGAACACCTGACTGTTGACCCAGCCGCCCCGGCTCCAGGGCGAGATCACATACAGCGGCACCCGCGGCCCGAGGCCGTAGGGCCGACCCATCAGGGCGTCGCGCTCGGCCTCGGCCTCGGTCGGGTTGCGGACCTGGTGATATTCGCCGGTCGTGTCGACCGTGGAGCCGCCCAGCACGGCGCCGGGCTTGGCCGGATCGCGCGACGGCGGGGCCGGCGGCGGCACGTGGTCAAAGAAGCCGTCGTTCTCGTCGAACATCAGCAGCAGGGCGGTGCGGGCCCAGACCTTGGGATTGGCGGTCAGGGCGTCCAGCACCCGGGCGGTGTAGTCGGCGCCCTGGGCCGGGCTGGAGGGGCCGGGATGCTCGGACTCGGCGGCGGGCGCCACCAGATAGGAGACCTGCGGCAGGGTCCCGTTCAGCACATCCTCGCGCAGCCCGTCCAGCTTGCGGGTCGACAGGCCCAGGGCCGCCAGGCGCGGGTCGGAGCCGGGCTTGCCGTCATAGCTGTCGCGGAAGCTCTGGAACCCGGCCATCGGGTTGTCGGTGAAGTTGTCGGCCATGTCCTGATAGACGCGCCAGCTCACCCCGGCGGCCGTCAGGCGCTCGGCATAGGTGCTCCAGCGATAGCCGTCCTTGGCCCCGCCCAGGCTGGCCAGGTTGTCGTGCGAGTTGGAGATCGACGGCCCGCCGTGGGTTCCGGCGGGGTCGTTGGTGGCGCTCCACAGGAACAGGCGGTTGGTGTTGGTGCCGGTCTGGGTGGCGCAGTGATAGGCGTCGCAGAGGGTGAAGGCGTCGGCCAGGGCGTACTGGAACGGCAGGTCCTGGCGCTGGTAGTAGCCCATGGCGTGGGCGCCCTTGCTCTGCGGCCAGCGGTCCATGCGGCCCTGGTCCCAGGCGCCCTGGGCGTCCGACCAGCTGTGCGGCGTGCCCTCCACCCGCATATGGGCGAAGGTCTGGACGGTGTTGAGCGGGAACGGCGAGATCAGCGGCGGGCCGCCGGCGGGCCCGCCATTGGCCTGGGTCCAGACCGTCTTGCCGGTCCGGCCGGGGATATCGGCGACCGGGATCGGAAAGCGGTCGGCAAAGCCGCGCACGCCGTTCAGGGCCCCGAAATAGTGATCGAACGCGCGGTTCTCCTGCATCAGGATCACCACATGGTCGACATCCTGCAGGGTGCCGCGCCGGACGTCGGCGTCGATGGTCAGGGCGCGGGCGATGGCCGGATGGGCAGCGGCGGCCCCGACAGCCGAAAGCAGCAGGTGGCGGCGGTCGATCTGGCTCACGGGAAACCTCGCACAGTGTGGTCTGGACCAGATACCGTCCCCTTATGGCGTTCGCGTGACAGTGCGGCCCCGCCGTGAACGCCTAGTCGACGCCGGCCACGGCCAGCAGGGCGGCCAGGCCCACCTGCATGCCCTTGAGGCTGCCGGCCTTGTCGACATCGATCCATTCGTCCAGCGCATGGGCGCGGCCGGCCTGGCCGCCCGAGCCGATGGTCACGGCGGGCACGCCCAGGCTCATCGGAATATTGGAGTCGGTCGAGGAGGCCTCATGCTGGGGGGCAAAGCCCAGGGCCGTGATCGCCGCGTCGGTCAGGCCCACGATCGCGGCGTCCGGCGGCGTGCCGCCGGCCGGCCGCTCGCCGATCACCACCGGCTCGAAGCTGATCTTGCCGAACTTGGTCGAGCGGGCCGCGTTCTCGCCGGCCACGGCGGCCTCGACAATGCCCAGCAAGGTCTTGTCCAGCCTGGCCAGTTCCTCGGCGCTCTCCGAGCGCATGTCGAACTCCATGAACACCGCGTTGGGGATCGAATTGACCGAGGTGCCGCCGCCGGTGACGCTGGCCGAATAGGTGGTCTTGGGCGCGGTGGGGGTCTGGATCGCGTACAGATCGACCACGCTCCTGGCCATGGCCGCCATCGGATTGACGGTGCCAAACGCCCCGTAGCTGTGGCCGCCCGGACCCTTGAAGGTGACGCGATAGCGCTTGGAGCCGACGCCGCGATCGACGACGCGCGCCGGGTCCGAGCCGTCCATCGAGAAGAAGGCGCTGATCCGGCCCTTATAGGGGCCCTTGTTGAACAGGAACCGCGTGCCGCGCAGGTCGCCTGGGCCCTCTTCGCCGACATTGCCGACGAACAGGATGTCGCTCTTGGTCTTGATGCCGGCCGCGTCCAGGGCCCGCACATAGGCCAGCAGGGTGGCCAGCGACCGGGTGTCGTCGCCGATGCCCGGGGCCATCAGCCGGGTTCCCTCGCGCTTGACCGTTACGTCCGTGCCCTCGGGGAAGACGGTGTCGAGATGGGCGGCGATGACCACGAACGGGCCCTGGCCCTTGGTCGCGGTCCCGGCCCGCACGCCCATCACATTGCCCTCGGCGTCCATCGCCACGTCTGAGAGGCCATGGGCCTTGAGCATGTCCAGATAGGCCTTGGCCCGGGCCGCCTCCTTGAACGGCGGAGCCGGGATCTGGGTCAGGGTGACGATGTCGGCCACCGTGCGATCGAAATCGGCGTCCAGCTTGGCGGCGGCCGTCTTGAAGGCCGGCGAGGCGACCAGCTTGCGCACCGTCGCGGCGGGGTCGGCCTTTCCGTGAGGGGCGGCCAGGGCCGGTCCGGCGATCAGCAGCGCGCCGAAGGCGATCATCGAGGCCGAGCGGCGAAGCGGAGTGGTCATGCGCGAGAATCCCTGACTGGCGGCCCTAGACTAGGGGGCGCGCCGGCGGGTGTCATCCCGGGGACGCCGCGCGGACACGGGTTGGCGGCCTCGCCGGTTTGAGCGGCGAGTTGGCCCCCGAAAACTTGGGGAGGCGGCGGAGCGTCCGGGCCAGGCCCGGATGGGTTTGGAGTGGAGTACCGTTTCGGCCGTGGCCGGAGCGCTCCGCGCGGTCGTTATCCCTCTGGCCGGGGCGCGCGGGTCTTTTTAACCCTATGCCCCATCCGGACACCCTTCCTTCGAAACCGGACCCAGCCCTGGGGCTGCAAGCCACGGTTCTCCCGGAAGGCCCGGAGCGAACCTTCGGACGGGCGGGGGCTTTGGCCTTCCCCCGATGGACAGGTTTACGTCCCCTGTCCTCGCTTTAAGCCGGCCGGCGCGGACCTTCGTCCGACCGGTGGCCCCGCTCGACCGCCCCCACCCCCCGTCAGGTCGCCAGCTGGACGGCCTCCCCAGGGGCTGGGCGAGAGGTAGTATGCGGGAGGTTTTGGGGGTGATGCGTCGATTTTCGATCGTGACGCTGGGTCGCGGGGTTAGGGCGTTGAATTTGCTGGGTCTGACAGGGCTCTATCCCCGTGCGAGGACGGGGATTGGGGCCCCGGCCGAAACCCTTGCCCGAAACCCTCTCTCTTTGAGAGAGGGAGGGGCCCGCCGCGCAGCGGTGGGAGGGTGAGAGGTTTCACCGTTGGCGGGGAGAATCGCGATGCCGGTGGTGGCGGTGACAGAAGGGGACTGTTGGACCTGTCACCGGATTCGGTCACGGATTCCCCGTCACCGGATTCCCCACTCTTGTCATCCCGGCCGTAGCGCAGCGGAGCGCCGGGACCCAGGGGCGGCCGCACTGCGTCGGCCAAGAGCTCCCTGTGACGGGCTGCATCCCCGCGAGGCTATTTTCGTAGCAAACACACCTACTGCGGAAACGCTGGGTTTGCTGGTGATGCTGGGTCTCTCAAACGAGGAGACCTGAAGTGATTGCAGCGCTCATGTTGAGCGGCTAGCTGGGCCGTCTCTCCGCTAATCTGCGAACCAGCCCATCAGGCTCCGCATGAGTTGAATTCCACCAACACTATAACCATCGGGTGGGTTCTTTGGGACGGTGAGGGCTCGACCGTCGGCCGTGTTTATGAGGAGGTTGAACCCTGTCAGGTGTGTAAGCCCACCCATTGTTTGGTAGGCGATTACTCCGATGATCGTAGGGTGAATAAGCTTGCTGTCATTCGGGAAGTCCATCGCCGCATTGAATTCATCAATAGTGATATCGGTCGATACCCCCTGCTCGCCGGGCTGGCCGGGGAAAACCGTCTGCCCAAAATGGCGATGGGCATTTGCTCGCGTCTCTTCGGCGAAGAGGCGATGAACTTCAGGAAGGTTCCTGTTCTGCGGAACAAGCACCTTGATGCTGGGTATGACATTAAGCGCTGGACTACGGCCAACGTTTTTAAACTTGAAGACGAGATCAATCCGCCATCCATTTTGAGGGTGAAACGTAATAGGTCCGGCCAAGCTGACGTTGGTGATGGAAATCCATGGCCGCTGATCCGCGACGAGCGCCTCTCGACTAATGCGGTTCGCTTCCTCTCCGGCTGCGGATGATTTTCTAGCCTCGTCTGCGGCGGCGCGGGTTTCAGCCAGCGCTTCATTATCAGCGGCGGCACTCTGCCTAGCAGCATGAGCCGCAGCCTTCGCCCAATGGGTGGCACGGTAGGCGAAGAAGGCAGCAACGCCAGTAAAAGCGACGCCAAAACACCCAAAATGAGCTGAAAAACCCATAAACGCGCTGAGTTTCGGCGATGCTATTGGCGCGCTCCCCGATGCTGTTCGCGGCACGGTCCACAGCAAGGGATTCCCGCTCGTAAGCGCTCGGGCTCTTTTGGCTATCGTCCTTGGGTTTGGTGGGTGCTGGGGCGGCCTTTGGGGGGCTTTGTGGCTTGCCAGATGGCGAGACAGGGGCCGCGCCAAGCGTTAGGCGGGCTGTCAGTCCAATCGTAGCGACGAGCAGCCAATGGCGGTAAGTGCGGCCAATAGAAACCATGCTGGAAACGCCCCCCGGTTGATCTCAACCTGAACACTGGCTTCGGTTTCAGGCAAGCCCACGTCGGTCATCTTCACCAACGGCGCCAACCAAGAGCCAGCGCCTCGCGGCTGCCCCTGGGTCCCGGCGCTTCGCTGCGCTACGGCCGGGATGACAAGGTTTTGAGGGCGATGAGGACGTCCGAAAGGGGGTCTTTCGACAAGGAATCCGGGGAATCCGGAATCCGGTGACAGGTCCAATAGTCCCCTTCTGTCACTGCAATCGCCGAAATCGGGATTTTCCGGCAAGCGGTGAAACCTCTCACCCTCCCACCGCTGCGCGGCGGGCCCCTCCCTCTCTCAAAGAGAGAGGGTTTGCGCCCCCTCAATCAAACACGATCACCGACCGCGCCAGCTCGCCGCGCTTGAGCTCGTCGAACGCCGAATTGATCTCTTCCAGCGATATGCGGCGCGAGATCATGGCGTCCAGTTTCAGCTTGCCGGACATGTAGAAATCCACGAGGCGCGGCATGTCGACCGGGAAGCGGTTTGAGCCCATATAGCTGCCCTGGATGCGGCGCTCGCCCAGGAAGTCCGAGCCCATCAGCTCGATCTTGGTGCCGACCGGGATCATGCCGATGATGTTGGCGGTTCCGCCCCGGCGCAGCATGCGGAACGACTGCTCGGCCGTGGCCTTCAGGCCGATGGCCTCGAAGCTGTGATGCACGCCGCCGCCGGTCAGCTCCTGCACCTGTTTGACCGGGTCGCCGTCATTGGCGTTGATCAGGTCGGTGGCGCCGAACTGCCGGGCCAGTTCCAGCTTGGCCGGCACGCGGTCGATGGCGATGATCCGGCCGGCGCCGGCGATGGCCGCGCCGTTGACGGTGGCCAGGCCCACCCCGCCGCAGCCGATCACCGCCACGGTCTCGCCGGGACGCACGTTCGAGGTCTGGATCACCGCCCCGACCCCGGTGGTCACCGAGCAGCCGATCAGGGCGGCCAGGTCGAAGGGCATGTCCTTGCGGATGGCGACGCAGGCGTGCTCGTGCACCAGCATCATCTCGGCGAAGGACGACAGGTTCAGGAACTGGGCCATCTTGGTGTCGCCGGCGCCGGAGAGGTCCTCGCGAAACAGCCGCGGCTCATCGGTCTTGGACCGGCGGGTTTCGGGGCTGACGCACAGGTTCATGTGCCCGGTCAGGCAGACTTCACAGTGGCCGCAATAGGGGTTGAGGCAGGTGATGACGTGGTCGCCGACCTTGACGGTGCGGACTTCCGAGCCGATCGCCTCGACGATGCCGGCGCTCTCGTGGCCCAGCACGGCGGGCAGGGGGTGGGGGTAGGAGCCTTCGACGAAGTGCAGGTCGGAATGGCAGACGCCGGCGGCCTTGGTGCGGATCAGCACCTCGCGCGGGCCGGGCTTGCTGATGGACACGGTTTCGATCTGGAGGGGTTTGCCCACCTCGCGCAGCACGGCCGCCTTCATTCGCTCTCTCCCCTGGATGTGGAGCGAGTCTAGCGTTCCCTCCGGGGCGAGCGGAAGGGGCTATTTCGAACAATTGTTCGGATTGTCGCCGGCCGGCGCCTCAGGCGGCGATGGCGGCCGGACGCTCGGGGATGATGTGGTTGACCGCCAGCAGCACCGTCATGCCGGTGTCCGAGGTGATCACGGCCGAGACCAGCGGCGAGTTCTCCTCGCCCATCGACGGCGGCGGATTGATCTGGTCGGCATTGACCGTGAAGCTGTCGCAGACCGCGTCGACCAGCAGGCCGGCGACATCGTCGCCGCTTTCGATGACGATGATCACCTGGCGGGGACCGTCCTCGGCCACGCCCTTGCCCAGGCGGGCCGACAGGTCGATGACCGGCATCACCTGACCGCGCAGATTGATCACGCCGCGCACATAGGGCGGGGCGTCGGGCAGTTGGGTCGGCGGGGTGACGCCGCGGATCTCGCGCACCGAATTGACCGGCACGCAATAGGTCTGGGTTCCAACCTCGAACGACAGGACCTGAAGGGCTTCGCCCGCCTTGAACGCCACGTTGGGGGTCATGAGTGTCTCCGCTGGCCGACCGATCCGCCGGACAAATCCATCCGGCGGGCCGTCAGAGCGTGGCGGGAAATAGTGAATAAACCGGCGCCATTGGCGGGGCGCGATTTCGTTCAGCTACGGTTCAGCCAGGCGGCGCGAGATTGAGGTCACGGTCTCAAAACGACCCGCCGCCGGCGGACCGAGACGAAAGGGAGGGTCACTTGGCCCGCAAGATCAGCACTGCGATCGGTCATCTGGCCGCCGGCCTGGCCGCGTTCTCGATGGTCGCCGCCGCCGCCGGCGCCGCGTCCGCCGACCCGCGCGGCCGCTATGACCGTTATGACCGCTATGACCGCCATGATCACCGCGACAACAACGGCGCCGAGGCGGCCATCGTCGCCGGCGTGCTGGGCCTGGCCATCGGCGCGGCGATCGCCGGCGGCGGTCACGACAACGACCGCTACCAGCGGTCGGGCCGCGGCTACGGCTACGGCTACGCCCCGCCGCCGCCGCCGCCGCGCTATTACGGCCGGGGCTATGGCGAGGATTGCTGGACCACCCGCGACTATGACCGCCGCAGCGGCGTGGTCTATGAGCGGACCGTCTGTCGCTAGATTCAGACCGGCCTGAGCGAAGGAGCCCTTTATAAACAAAGGGTTGGATCGGTTTGGCCTTCGGCGCGCGCGCCCTGGCCCCGGCCATGGCGAACCGCGTTGAGCTCAGCGACCGCCCCGGCGGTCAGCCTGCGAAGAAAGCCTCGAAGCCCCCCGCTTCGGGGCTTTTTTCACGCCGCCAAGATTCCCCTTGTCGCCATGAACAAAAAGAGAACAATGGAACGGGCAACCCCAGGAGCGCCCGTCATGTCCTTCGCCACGACCCCCAACGCCGATCTTCGCGGGCCGCTCTCGGGCGCCCTGATCCAGCGCGGCGAGGCCGGGCGGACCGAGGATCGTCTGGAGATCGCGGAGGCCGTGCTGGCGGGGGCCTGGCGCACCCTGCGGGCCGCCGGCTTTCACGAAGCCGAGGTTCAGGCCCTGTTCGACCAGATCGCCGATCGGCCCGAAGACCTGGCGCGCAGACTGCGGAAAATGGCCAATGCCGGCCGCGAAGCGACGGTGTGAAGCGCGCGCGACATTTCAGCGCATCCAGACGCGAGGCGCGCGCGTAGCTAGGACAATTCGCCTTCGCCCGCGGGTCAGACCCGTCGGGCTCAAGCGCCCCCGCCGCGTAGTCCCCACGAACGGCGGGAGAGCCGCGAGGTCCCTCCGCCGTATCCATCCGCCGGACGGAGGGGCCTCGATAGGCGGTCTTCTAGAACGAGCGGCTGATCAGGCTGCGCAGGCCCTGGGCCTTTTGCGGCAGGTCGGCGGCCAGACGGCTGGCCAGTTCGCGGACGCCGGCCGGATAGACCTCGCCGCCGGCGACGATCTCGGCGGCCAGGGCGGCCATGTCCATCATGCCGCGGTCCAGACGCTCGGCTTCCTCGCGCGCCAGCATGCGGGCCTCGGCCTGCAGGCGCTTGACGCGTTGGGCCGTGCTCTCGGGGCCGCGTCCCAGATCATACAGCTCGGCGGCGGCGGCGACGACGGGCGCTTCGGCCGTGGCGGTCGGCGGAACGAGTTTCAGCGATTTGCTAGCCATGGATCAGGGCTCCTTGAGATCAGACCGACCTTCGTCGGTCCCGAATGAGACAAGCCACGGTCAGCGTCGGCGTTCCGGGCGTTGAAGGGAACTTGGCCGAGCGTGGCGCGAACGCCACGATCGACCGCCGTCCCGCCCGCAACGCCATCAGCTTTGCGTGGCGAAGGCCTGGGTCTGTTGCGGCATGGCCGGAACGTGGCTGGGCGCGGCGGCGACCGGGGCGGGACGCTGGAACTTCAGGCTGCGGCCCTGGAACTCGGCCCCGGTTTCCATGGCCAGCTGTTCGTGGGTGATGTCGCCTTCAATCCGCGCGGTTCCGTACAGACGCACGGCCTGAGCGGTGACGCTGCCCAGCACATGGCCGTGGATCTCGATCACCTGGGCGGTGACCGAACCCTCGACACGGCTGTTGGGACCCAGGATCAGCTTGCCGACCCGGACATCGCCCAACACGGCGCAATCCAGATGCAGTTCGCCGTCGCCGACCACGTCGCCCTTGATGGTCACGCCCTGGGCGATCATCGAGGCGGGCTTGGGGCGCGGGGCCGGCGCGGCGGCCTGGGCCGCGACCGGCGCGCGTGCGGACTCCATCGCCAGAGCGACGGGAGCGGCGGTGTCTTTCTTCTTGGCGAACATTGGCGTGGACCCTGTCTCGAAATGGCTCGTCGAGCTTTTTCAGGAGCAAGTCAGGGGCCAACGCCGGTTCAGGGTCTATTTCGGATCGACCACGTGGGTGGTGGGCCGGTCATCACCTTCGGACAGTTCTTCGCGCCACTGGCCCTTCTCGTCCTCATAGGTGATGCCGGTCGTCTCGCCGGCCACGCGCTGCTCGCCCGCCGCCCGCTTGGCCGCGTGCAGGGCCGCGTCATGGGTCGTGAAGGTTTCGGAGAAGACGTCCCCCAGCTTGTAGGCCCAGCCGCCGTCGTGCTCGACGAGGGTGTAGGTGATATCGGTCATGGCGGGGTTTCCTGAAAGCGGCGGCGGAGAAGCGCGGGATCAACGGGCCGCGCCACGGCAAGGTTCCAAGCCTTGTGGGCCTTGTCGGAACGCGCGCAAGCGAGGACAACACGCGGATGCTGTATCTGGTCCTGAAGGCCGCCCTGTCGGGCGTGATCATCGCCGCGATCTCCGAGATCGCCCGCAAGTCACCGGGCTTCGGCGCGTTGGTGGCCTCGCTGCCGCTGATCTCGATCCTGGGCATGATCTGGCTGTGGCGTGACACCCGCGACGTGGTCCGCATGGCCAGCCATGTCGAGGCCACCTTCTGGTACGTGCTGCCGTCCCTGCCGATGTTCCTGGTGATCCCGGCCCTGCTGCGCCGAGGGGTCGGTTTCTGGCCCGCCCTGCTGGCCGGCTGCGTCCTGACCATCGCGCTCTATG
This sequence comes from Alphaproteobacteria bacterium, assembly GCA_018895795.1. Classification (GTDB taxonomy): domain Bacteria; phylum Pseudomonadota; class Alphaproteobacteria; order Caulobacterales; family Caulobacteraceae; genus Caulobacter. The sequence continues at coordinate 196 of JAHINZ010000348.1, read as the reverse complement.
CGACGATGATGGCCGTGGGGCCCAGATTTGGACTGAAGCTCTAGGGGCTTTGGCGGGGACGACGTCCCGCGTCGCGGGCGTCTAGAGCACGATGATTTTTAGTTGAATCATCATTTTAATCCGCTCTCCCCGGCGAAAGCCGGGGCCCAGATCGAACCCAGAGCCGAGAGTATTCCGGCAGGGTCGGAAGGCGCGT
>JAHINZ010000347.1 GCA_018895795.1 Alphaproteobacteria bacterium | reverse complement strand
GTCGACCTATGGCCTGAGGGGCGGCAACACCATGGCCGGCGCACTCAGCGTCGATCCCAAGCGGGCCGGCTCGACCTCGGCCCTGATGGGCTCGGCGTCGTTCGGGGCCGGCGCCCTGGCCTCCTGGGTCAGCGGCGTCCTGCATGACGGCACGCCGCGCCCCATGGCGGCGGTGATGTTCGTGTGTCTGATCGGTTCGTCCCTGGCCATCTTCCTGATCGCCCTGCCCGAGGGCGGCGCGAAGACCCAGGCCTAGAGCATTTTCCGTCCTGACTGCGTCAGTCCGGAGCTCTAGATCTTTGTTTTAATGCATTTTCTTCACGCGAACCGGAATCCACTTCGCTCGAAAATGTTCTAGTCGTTCGCGGGCAGGGTGAAGGCCCGCCAGGCCAGGATCGCCCAGCCGAGCATGAAGCTCAGCCCGCCCAGGGGCGTGACGGCGCCCAGGATGCGCGGCGCGCCCAGCGCCATGGCGTACAGCGATCCGGAAAACAGCACCGTCCCCGCCAGGAACAGGCCGGCGGCCAGGCCCATGCCGCGCGCCCCGGCCCGCGCCAGGGCGAAGGCGCCGAACACCGCCAGGGCGTGGGTCATCTGGTACAGCGCGCCGGTGTGCAACCATTCGACCGGCTTGGCCGCGTGCACGCCGTGCGCGGCGAAGGCGCCCAAGGCCACGGCGCAAAGGCCGCTCAACGCCGCCAGGCCGGTCCAGGTTCTGGGAGTCCACAGGGCCATGAGCTTGACGTTCCGTCACTGTTGCAATCGCTGGGCGCGACCTTAACGTTGTTCACCTGCCCGTAAAGCCGCCCCGTCAGAGGGCCTGGCGCGGACAGGTGGGAGGACGGCATGGCGCTTACCTGGGGCGACGACTACCCGATCCATCAGACGCCGGAACCGGTGGCCTATGCCGGCACGGATCGCAACTTCTATGATCGCTATTTCTTCAACGGCTACGCGGCCGACGGGGACGGTTCGGATCTGTTTTTCGCCGCCGCCCTGGGGATCTATCCGCATCTCAACATCGCCGACGCCGCCTTTTGCGTGATGAAGGACGGCCGGCAGATCAATCTGCACGCCAGCCGCTGGCTGCGCATGGAGCGGATGGACCTGCAGGTCGGACCGATCCAGATCGCGGTGATCGAACCCCTCCAACGCCTGAAGCTGACCGTCGAGGCGCCCGAACAGGCGATCCGCGCCGAGATCGTCTTTGAAGGCCGCGCCTTTCCGATCGAGGAGCCGCGGTTTATCCGCCGCAACGGTCCGCGCACCTTCATGGACTATACCCGCCTGACCCAGAACGGCCGCTATTCCGGCTGGATCGAGGTGGACGGGGTTCGCACCAGCGTCGACGGCTTCGTCGGCACCCGCGATCGGTCGTGGGGCGTGCGGCCGGTCGGCGTGCGCGATTCCCAGGACCTGGCCCCGCCGGTCGCGCCGCAGTTCTTCTGGCTTTGGTCGCCTTGCAATTTCGAGGACGGCGGCCTGTTCTTCCACACCAATGACGATGAGCTGGGCCGGCCGTGGAACCGCAGGGCGCTGTGGCTTGGCGACGGCGGGCGCGAGAGCGAGGCGGGTGGCTTCGAGCAGGTCGCCTGCGCGGTCGACTGGCGATCCGGAACCCGCAACGCGACCGCCGCGACCGTGGATCTGGGCGCGGACGGCAAGGTCGAGATCACGCCCCAGACAGAATTCTTCATGCTGGGCCTCGGCTATGGCCATCCCAAGTGGGGTCACGGTCTCAACCATGGCGAGTTGGCGGTGGAGCGCGAGGACTTCGTCAACGCCGAACTGGATCGCCGCCTGCCGTTCCATCTCCACGTCCAGGCCCTCAGTCGGATCGTGTTCACCGACGGCGCGGGCCGGGTTCGAACGGGCCGGGGTGTTTTCGAGCAGTTGGCCCTGGGCCCACACGCCCCCTCGGGCTTCGCCTCCCTGCTCGATGTCGCGCCATGAGCCTGGCCGAGCGTCTTGAGCGCTATCTCACCCGGCACTGGGGAACTGCGGCGACGATCCGCGATCTGTCGCGCATTCCCGGCGGGGCCAGCCGCGAAACCTATCGTTTCGACGCCGTTGTCGAGGGGCAGGTCAAGCCGCTGATCCTGCGCCGTGATCCGACGGGCAGCCTGATCGACACCGATCGCCGGCTGGAATATCTGGCCTTCCAGTCGTTCCACGGCCGCGCCCCGGTGCCCGAGCCGATCGTGCTGGACATGGACGGCGCCGAGCTGGAGCGGCCGTTCTTCATCATGAGCCGGGTGGACGGCGGGGCGGCGGCGTCGCCGTTCACGGTCCAGCCCTATGGCGAGCACGCCCAGGCGATCGGCGAGGCGTTTTTCAGCGCTTTGGGCGCGATCGCGGCCACCGATCCCGAGGGGTTGCCCTTGACCCAGGCGGCGGTGACGCCGGGATCGGGCGAAAGCTGGCGCGTGGCGCTGGACCATTGGGCCGGCGTGATCGAGGCCGACGAGCAGCATCCGCAACCGATCGTCCGCGCCGCCATCCGTCGCCTGCGTCGCGCGCCGCCCCCGCCGGCGACCGCCGTCCGGGTGGTGCATGGGGACTATCGAACCGGCAATTTCCTGCATGACGGCCAGGGCAAGATCCTGGCGATCCTCGACTGGGAGATGGTGCATCTGGGCGATCCGCTGGAGGACCTGGCCTGGGCCATCGACCCCCTGTGGGGGCACTATGACACGTCGCGGGTGGCGGGGATGATCCCGCGCGCCGAGGCCTTGGCGATCTGGTCCCAGGCCAGCGGCCTGCCCATCGATCCCGCCGCCCTGGCCTGGTGGGAGCTGTTCAGCGCCGTGAAGGGGCAGGCGATCTGGACGTCGGCGGCGCGGGAATATCGCGACGGCGGATTCAAGGATCCGGTCCTGGCGATTTCCGGTTGGTACACCGCCCGACGCCATGACGAGATCCTGGCCGATCGCCTGATGCGCCTGGAGGGCCTGTCATGACCCCGAGTCTGCCCGATATTCTGGTCGGCAATTTCCTGTGTTTCGCCGAACCGCCGCCGCCGGAGTCGGCCGGCGAGTTCATGGCCGGCAAGGTCGGCGTCGTCGCCTTGCTGTCCTTGCTGGCCGCCCAGGAGGCCGAGCGTGGACTATCGGCGCGGGTCTGGGAAAACGCCGCCATCCGCGCGGTGTTGACCGAGGCGGCCCAGGCCTACGGCGCGGCTTTCGCCGAGGCCGGCGCCGGCGCGGACGTTGACGTCACCCTGAGCGCGCTGGACAGGACCAACGCCGCGTTGCGCCGGTCGTTGATCGCTTTGCACGAAGCGGTGGAGGCGGCCGACGACACCACGCGCGACCACGCCATCCTGCGGCTCTATGGCGCTATGGCCTATGCCCGGCGGTTGGACATGCCGCCGCTGCCGGGGCGTTGAGCCCTAGGGCCTGTGCGCCTGGTGTTTGGCCTGTTCGCCGGGGCTGATGTCGAGCAGGGCGGGCGCCGCGGCGTTGTAGGCGGCGGTTTCGTGCAGATCCATCACGACGCTGCGGTGACCTTCCCAGATCATGTGCAGCGCGACATACAGCACGATGGCCAGGCCGATGAAGCCGATCCAGCGGTGCTTGTGCAGCAGGGTGGCGATCGCCGAGGCCGCCACGCCCATCAGGATGATCGACAGCAACAGGCCAAACACCAGGATCCCGGGGTGCTGACGCGCTGCGCCGGCCACGGCGAGGACATTGTCCAGCGACATCGAAACATCGGCGATCAGCACGTTCAGGAACGCTTGCTTGAAGCTTCTGACCGGACGGGCGCGCGGTTCGGTGGCGGGGTCATTGTCCAGCGCGGCGGCGGCGTCGGCGTGATCGTGGGTGATCTGGTCGCGCAGCTCTCGCCACATCTTCCAGCACACCCAGAGTAACAGGACGCCGCCGGCCAACAGCAGGCCGATCACGCCGAGCAACCAGGTGGTGATCAGGGCGAAACCGATGCGCAGGATGACCGCCGCGCCCAGCCCGTACAGAATGACCTTACGACGCAGGTTGACCGGCAGGCCGCCCGCGGCCAGGCCCACGGCGACGGCGTTGTCGCCCGCCAGGACGAGATCGATCATCAGGACTTGCAGGAAGGCGAGGAACGGGCCCTCGAGCCCGCCTGCCTGGACGATCAGAGCGTCAAACATGACCCCTCATGCGGCAGCGCGACCCGTGTTGCAAGTCTGAGCCGGCCATTTGACGCCGCGCGCCTCGAGAGACGGCGCTCAAGGTGGTCCGGCCTCGTCGAACAGGGTGTTCGAGGAGGCCGGGGTTTTTAGTGAGCGTGCTCGAGTTCCTTGGCGTGATGATCATCGGGCTTGTGGTCATCATGGCCGTGCGCATCGTGGCCGTCGGCCGCGTGATCGCCGTGACCATGGTCGTCGTGACCGTGGTCGTCCTTGTGACCATGGTCGTCATGGCCATGCTCATCCTTGTGGCCGTGGTCATCGTGCCCATGGTCATCGTGGGTGTGAGACACCGGAGCGTGCGCGGCGGCGACCATCGGGTTCACATAGGCGACATGCTCGGCCGGGGCGTGCGCCTCGGGATGGGCGTCGGCATGCAGATCATCGGCGTGACCATGATCGTCATGGGCGTGGGCGTCATGATCCTCGTGCCCGGCGGCATGGCCGTGATCGTCGTGTCCATGGGCGTCATGGCCATGGTCGTCGTGACCGTGGTTGATGGCCGTGGCGGCGACGGCGCCGGCCGCGGCGGCCGCGACCATCGGGCTGAGATGCGACACGTGCGCCGTGGTCGGCCCATCGTCATGTTCCATCTCATTGCGACCGTAATCGGTGAGCGTGCGGAACTTGCGACGCCGTTCGGCCTGGGCCCGACCGGCCATGGCGTTGCGCGAAATGACCGCCAGGATGATCACCGCCAGCAGCACCAGAACGCCGCCGAACACCGACTTGGTCGGCGTGGCGCCCAGACCCGGCAGATTGACGTCGCCCTTGAGGGCCGGAAGATTGAGCTTGGCCAGCCAGTTGCCGGTCTTGGCCTTGACCTGTTCCGGCAGCGGGGCCACGCGCTTCATGATCTCGCCCAGCGAGAACGATTGCGGCGTCTTGAGGCCGTTCAGATCGATGCCGAACTCGGACTTCAGCTGGCCCTTGGCCTGCGGGCCGGGCTTGACCTGCCAGGCGAAGGTGGTGGGTTTGCCGGGTTCGATCACGGCGGTCTGCTTGCCGTTGGGCGAGACCTCGTAGCCTTCGCCTTCAAGCTTGGCGTAGGCGCTGACCTTCTTGGCGGCCTTGCCGAGGCCCAGCTTGGCGGCTTGCGCCTTGATCATGTCGCCGAGGGTGGCGGGCAGGGACAGGGTGACCTGTCCCGCCGCGCCCTTGCCCAGGCTGTCTCCGGCCGCCAGGACGGCGCCCTTGGTGGCGTCTGGCGCGATGGCGGCCTGCAGCTGGTCGAGCTTGCTCATCGGCTTGGCCGCCAAAACGACGGGCTTGGGCGGGGCGATGGGCTTCAGAACCGGCGCGGCGGCGACCACCATCGGCTTGGCGGCCACCAGCGGCTTGGCGACCGGCGCCGGCGCAACGGTGTGGTTCGCGGCGACCGTCGAGGCGCGCGGCGCATAGCGGACCGCGTGGCGGACCTTCGGGTTGGCGATCGGCCGCATGGCCGTCACCAGGGTCCCGTCCGGGCGGCGCCAGGTCTTCAGGTTCGGATTGGTGGGCGGCGGCGGCGCCACCGCCATCGGGGCGCCCAGCAGGCCATCGGGCGCCGCGGCGGCGTCCGGCGCGGGCGGCGCGCCCATCAGTTCGGGAGCGGTCTCCGCGGCGGCCCCGTTCACGGCGGAGGGTGGCGCGGTGTCCACCCCATTGCTCGCGCCGCAGCCGGCCAGCACAAAGGCGCTCATCGCCGAAGCGCTTAAAGCCGCCAGACGCACATTAAGTCCAAACATCGGGTCCCCCGATCCCATGCCAGATACATCCGTCGAGCAGCGCTCACGGAACACTGTCAACGAGAAGAGCATGAGCTTGCGACGAAATCAAAACGGTTAAGGAAGATTCACGAACTGATTTCACCCCGCACGGGAAAGTCGCGACGCCTCATAGAGGGCGATTGCCGCCGCTGCGGACACATTCAGGCTCTCGAAGCCGCCGGGCATGGCAATTTTTCCCATGGCATCACAATGCTCTGCGACCAAACGGCGTACGCCTTCACCCTCAGAACCCAGAACAAGTACGGTCGCCGCGCCGTCGAGCACGGCGTCCAAGGTTTCTTCGGCGTCTCCGGCCAGACCGACGGCCCGCCAGCCCATATCGGCCAGTTCCTCGAGGGCGCGCGACAGATTGACCACCCGGACATAGGGACATTTGTCCACGGCGCCGACGGCGGTCTTGGCCAAAACGCCGGTCAGGGCCGGCGCGTGACGATCCTGCAGGATCACGGCCTTGACGCCGAAGGCGGCGGCCGAGCGGAAGATCGCGCCGATGTTCTGCGGGTCGGTGATCTGGTCGATCATCACGATCACGCCCTGGGCCGGCGCGCCGATCTCGGCGATCGACAGCGCCTCGGGCTCGTCGATCTTCAGGGCGATGCCCTGATGAACGGCGCCCTGGGGCAGCTGGCGGGCGATATCCTTGCCCTCCATGATCTGCACGCAGGGCAGTTTGGCCACGTTCGGCGCGAGTCGTTTGGCCCGGTCGGCGGTGACCAGAAGGCGCTTCGGCGCGGGTCTGGCGGGGTTGTTCAGGGCCGCCTCAACGGCGTGAGTCCCCCAAATCCAGTCCTTGGCGTCATCGCCACCCTTGGAAAAGCTTTGATGTTTCCGTGGGTTGGAACGAATTTCGCGTCCGGGATCATAAGGCTTCCGGCGGTCGTTGCGTTCGGAATGAGAGGACACTATAAGACGCGCTCCGATTTGGGGCCCTGAGGGTTTCCGCGAGCCAGGACGGCGCTGCTTTAGCACCGTCCGCCAGTGTTCATGGAGGTCTTTGTTCCTTTTTCGTGACGACCGGCTTGCCGGGCGTCGTGAAGCAGGGAGGGTCGCATTGAGGTCGCTCAACGCGCGCTGGGGGAATGTCCCGAGTGGCAAAGGGGGGGGACTGTAAATCCCCTGGCGTACGCCTTCGTAGGTTCGAGTCCTACTTCCCCCACCACGCGCGTTGAAGCCGCCTCAAGGCGATCGAGAGGGGCGCCGAAGCCAGAGACTGGGAGCCGACCGCGACCCCGCTAGCCCGATGGGGCATATGGGCGGGTATAGCACAGTGGTAGTGCAGCAGCCTTCCAAGCTGAGGATGCGGGTTCGATTCCCGCTACCCGCTCCAGCTCCCTATATAACGACCCACACTCATAGCCGCCGGCGCGCAAGGTAGAGACCATGGCCAAGGAAAAGTTCGAACGCACTAAGCCGCACTGCAACATCGGCACGATTGGTCACGTTGACCATGGCAAGACGACGCTGACGGCGGCGATCACGATCACGCTGGCGAAGACGGGCGGCGCGACCGCCAAGAACTACGCCGACATCGACGCCGCGCCGGAAGAAAAGGCCCGCGGCATCACGATCAACACCGCGCACGTCGAGTACGAGACGGCCAACCGTCACTACGTGCACGTCGACTGCCCCGGCCACGCCGACTACGTGAAGAACATGATCACGGGC
>JAHINZ010000346.1 GCA_018895795.1 Alphaproteobacteria bacterium | reverse complement strand
TCAGATCCAGGGGCGAGCGACTGCGGCGGACCTCGAGCTTTCGATTGCGAAAGTCCATGATCACGTTGCGGCCCTGCAGGATGTCGACGCCCAGCAGACCGTCCGCCCCGACCCGTTCAGGGGGCAGCACCGGCAGGATGGCGTTGGACAGCCGAGCGTCTCCGACGGTCAGCTTCTCCACCCGGGCCGTGCGGGTGATCTGAGAACCGCCCACGCCGTGGACCAGAACCTTGGGCCCCTCGGACAGCTTCAGCCGATCGGCGAGGGTCTGTGACAGCACGCTACGATCCGCGCCGCTGTCGACGATGAATTCGAAGGGGCCAAGGCCATTGAGCATCACCGCGACCGTCAGGCGGTCGTCGGGATCCATCGAGGCGTCCAGGATCAGGACGGCCTCGGCCGGCGGAACCGGCGCGGGCGACTGGGCCAGAGACTGGGCCAGCGCCTGTTGGGTCACGAACGAAAGACCCAGTCCCGCCGCTATGGTTCGGCGTGTGAACATGGGGGAACCTCCCTTGTTCGATCACGCTAACACTCTTTTCGACGCCCATGACGAAAAACGCCGCCCAGCGAGCCGGGCGGCGTTTTCGAACTCACAGCCGTGAAGGCGAGACCTTAGTCTTCCTTGGGGGTGAGGATCTGCTTGCCGTTGTACAGACCGGTCTTCAGGTCGACATGGTGCGGACGACGCAGTTCGCCCGAGTCCTTGTCTTCCACGAAGGAATTGGCCCCGAGGGCGTGGTGCGACCGGCGCATGTTCCGGCGAGAAGGCGAAGTTTTTCTTTTGGGAACGGCCATCGAAGTGACTCTGCGCGCTGAGCGTGAAAATTAGAGACGGCGACTCGGGAAGACCCAGGCCGCCGTGTGAGGGCGCGCTTATGCCTGAAACTCATCAGACATGCAACAGCGCCGGTTCAGACCAGTCTACCCTGCTCTTTGGCCGCCGCGATGAAGCTCGCGAACAGCGGATGCGGGGCGAACGGACGGCTCTTCAGTTCCGGATGGAACTGAACCCCGATGAACCAAGGATGGTCCTCGCGTTCGACGATTTCGGGCAGAACGCCGTCAGGCGAGCGCCCCGTCAGCTTCAGGCCGGATTCCTCCATCCGGTGGCTGTAGCCGATATTGACCTCGTAGCGGTGCCTGTGGCGCTCGCTGATGGCCGTGGAGCCATAGATCTTGGCGACCTTGCTTCCCGGCGTCAGGACGGCGTCGAAGGCTCCCAGGCGCATGGTGCCGCCCATGTCGTCGCCAGAGCGCCGCTGGACGGTCTCGTTGCCCTTGATCCACTCGGTCATGATCCCGACGACCGGACGGTCGGTGGGGCCAAATTCGCTGGACGAGGCGTCGGTGATGCCGGCCACGTTGCGCAGGGTCTCGATGACCGCCATCTGCATGCCGAAACAGATGCCGAAATACGGCACCTTGCGTTCGCGGGCGAACTGGGCCGCGCGGATCTTGCCTTCCGCGCCCCGTTCGCCGAAGCCGCCGGGCACCATGATCGCGTGGGCGTTCTCCAGACGGGCCGCGGCCGCGCCGGGATCGCCCTCGAAGGTCTCGCTCTCGACCCAGTCCAGATTGACCTTCACCCTGTTGGCCAGGCCGCCATGGTGCAGCGCCTCGATCAGCGACTTGTAGGCGTCCTTGAGGACCGTGTATTTGCCGACCACGGCGATGGTCACTTCGCCGTCGGGATGATTGACCGTCTCCTCGATCGCTTCCCAGCGCGACAGATCGGGCTTGGGCGCGTCCTGCATGCCGAACACGTCCAGCACCTCGGCGTCCAGGCCTTCCTGGTGGTAGTCGATCGGCACCGCGTAGATCGACGAGCTATCCATCGCCTGGATCACGGCGCTGGGCCGCACGTTGCAGAACTGCGCGATCTTGCGCTTTTCCTCGACCGGAATTTCCTGCTCGCAGCGACACAGCAGGATGTCGGGCTGGATGCCGATCGAGCGCAGCTCCTTGACCGAATGCTGGGTCGGCTTGGTCTTCATCTCACCGGCCGTCTTGATGAACGGCAGCAGGGTCAGGTGCACATAGCAGCTCTGGCCGCGCGGCAGGTCCTGGCGCAGCTGGCGAATGGCCTCGAAGAACGGCAGGCCCTCGATGTCGCCGACCGTGCCGCCGATCTCGACCAGCACGAAATCGACCGGCTTCTCGCCCGTCTCGTCGAGGGCGGGCGACAGGACGAACTGCTTGATCTCGTTGGTGACGTGCGGGATCACCTGGACGGTCGCGCCCAGATAGTCGCCGCGCCGCTCCTTCTCGATGATCGTCTTGTAGATCTGGCCGGTGGTGATGTTGTCGGCCTTGGTCGCCGAGACGCCGGTGAAGCGCTCGTAGTGGCCAAGGTCGAGGTCCGTCTCGGCGCCGTCGTCGGTCACGAAGACCTCGCCGTGCTGATACGGGCTCATCGTGCCGGGATCGACGTTGAGATAAGGGTCGAGCTTACGAAGGCGGACCTTGTAGCCACGAGCCTGGAGGAGCGCTCCGAGCGCTGCGGAGGCGAGGCCTTTTCCAAGCGAGGAAACCACGCCGCCGGTGATGAAGATGTACCGGGTCATGGGCGCTCAGATTAGCCGCGATTCGGCGATCGCGTCGAAAAGACCGACGTTCATCAACAGCTTTCGCTGAAAACGCTTACTGGACAGGCTTTTGAGCGGGGCTCGGGGCCGGCGCGGCGGGCGTCGAGGGCGAGGTCTGGGGCGAGGTCACGGGGGTGTTGATGCTGGGCGTGGGGGCCTGGATCGCGCCCGGCTGGGCCGTCGCCGGCGTCTGGCCGGCCGGCGCCGTCGGAACCAGGGGGGTGTTCAGGGTCTTGGTGTCGAGATTGTCGATCTTCAGGCGGTCCACCGCCGAATGGCCGCCCATGCGACCGGTCAGGATGGTCAGGATCAGGCTGATGATCAGGAAAACCGAGAACAGGCTCCAGGTGATCCGGGTCAGCAGGTCGCCGGCGCCGCGCGCCGTCATGAACCCCGTATTGCCGCCGCCGACGCCCAGGGCGCCGCCTTCGGAACGCTGCAACAGAACCACGCCGATCAGGCCGAGGCAGACGACGATATTGATGGCGAGCAGGATGCCGATAAGCATGAGGTGACTGATCTCGATCCGGGCGACGGGGTGATCCGTCGTGAAAAACGAAGCGGCCCCTCTACCACTAGCGGCGCGCGCACGCCATAGCTGGGGAGGATAGCGGGCAACTCAAGATCGCGGTACGGCATGATCCTCGAAACCGAACGACTGATCCTGGCCCCCCTGACCGTGGCGGATGCGCCGTTCGTGTATCCGTTCCTCAGCGACCCCGAGGTCATGGCCCACTGGGACCAGGCGCCGATCGACGATCCCGAGGAGGTCGAGGCCTGTGTGGTCGCCCAGGTCGCCCAGATGGAGCAGGCCCAGGCGCATTACTGGGCGGTGCGGCAGTCCAAGACCGGGGATTTCCTGGGCTGTTGCGAATTGATCGACATTGATCAGCGTCACAGCCGGGCTGAACTGCGCGTCATCGTCGCCCGCGCGGGCTGGGGTCAGGGCTATGGCCTGGAAGCCCTGCGGGCCCTGCTGACCCACGCCGCCTCGATCGGCCTCAAGCGCCTGATCGCCCGCAGCCATGTCGGCGACGCGCGCGCTGAACGCCTGCTGGAACGGCTGGGCTTCGAGGCGGAGGGCTATCTGAAGGGTCATGTCCAACGCGATGGCGAGCGGCGCGATTGCCGGCTTTATGGGTTGCTGCTGTAGGCGCGCGGCGTTTCCGCCTCACGCGGCATGACCGCTGAAGGGTTGGGGAGGCTGCGAAGCGGCCGGGGCAAGCCCGGAGACCGTGATGTGTTTTTGCGTTTCGGCTCGACCTGTCCGCTTCGCACAAGCTGTTCTTGACCGTGAGGATGGTCCGCCCGCGAGCGCTTTTCAGCTCTGGCGGCCAAGAACCCCCGGACGGGCGCGGATCAAGCCGAACGGTTCTC
>JAHINZ010000345.1 GCA_018895795.1 Alphaproteobacteria bacterium | reverse complement strand
GTCCAGCCCCACGAACTTGGCCGTCGCGTTGGTCTGGCTGTTGACCCGGCCGCCGACCAGACGTTGCTTGACCCGGTAGGCCTGCCGGTCGTGTTCGGGGACGTCGAAATAGGCCGCTTCCTGCTCGCCATGGTCATCGGTCAGGGTGAAGGCCGCCATGTGGTCCAACGTCACTTCATTGGCCCGGAAAAGCTCCATCAGGCGCGGCGACACCGTGGCCAGCTTCAGCCGCCGCTCGACGATGCGCGGGGCGACCGAGAAGCGCTCGGCGATCTCCGACACCGTCTTGCCCGTCAGGCTGAGGGCATGGAAGGCGGCGAACTGGTCGGCGGGGTGAGGGGCCAGCCGCACGCTGTTCTCCGCGATGCTCTCCTCCAGCGCCGTGGCCTCGTCGGGACAGACCACGCACGGCACCGGAAAGGCGCGAGCGATCTCCTTGCGCTCGGCCAGGACGTTCAGCGCCCGAAGGCGGCGCCCGCCCACATGAACCTCGAACCGGCCCGTCGCCTTACCCTTGTCGTCGTGCTGGGCGGTGACCCGAAGGTTTTGCAGGACCGTCTTGCTGGCCCCGATGTCGGCGACAAGATCGGCGGTGTCCACGTCGCCTTGGCGCATGTTGTTGGGCGACAGGACCAGCTTGCTCAGTTGGATTTCACGAACGGTCATCGGTTGAACTCCGTCTTGGGGTTGGGGTCGATGCTTTGCGCATCTACCCCTGCCCGCCGGCGAGGCTGGGGGTAGCAACCGGGGGACGGCCGGGGGGAGGGGGATCACCCGGCCTGCACTGAGCGCAGCGAGGGAAGGTCGGGGACACCCCCCGGCCGGTCGGAGCGCAGCGCAGACTTCATCCCCTGGGCGCGAGGGGCGACCGCCCCTTAGCGACACGCCACGCTCGCGGGGCCGACCTGGACCAGTCTCGCCAAGCGAGACACCACGACCTTTGGATTGAGGACGGCGCGCTGCAGAGAAAGGCGCGCTGGGAACAACAAGCTCAACCAGGAAGGACCGTTCTGTGCTAGGGTCTGGCCATAGGCTGCGGGAAGCTCATTTCACACACACGCCACCCCGCAATGCACCCGAGATGGAAGACACCTACACCTTCATCGGCGCGACCGCCGACGGGGCCACCGTCTTCATGGACATCGCGGCTTTGCCCAGCGAAGACGACGCAAAACATCACAGCCGTATGTTGCTACGACAGCATCTCAGCGGCGACCTCGTCGAGATCTGGCGCGGCAATGGCCTCATCACCAAGACCCCCCGCGCCGCCGGTTCAGGGCCGGCCGCCTAGGGCGGCTAGCAAGCCGGCGGCTTGCCGTGCGCGAAGCGCGGCCATGATCAAGTTTGCACGTACAAACTCAAGCGCCTGACGACGGCCAGAACTCCACCGCGCACGTCGCCAGCTAAGTCGCTGGCGCCTTGCCGGCCCTCGCTTGCTCTGTGGGGGAGCCGCTCGGCCCGCCATCGCCGTGGATTTCTGGCCGGGACCGGGTCTAGCGGTCTTTGTCGCTAAGCGTGGGAGCGGTAGGGGAGGGGGCTTGGTCCTGCGAGGCGTTGCGCCAGGCCTGCTCCTTGCTGACCTCGACGATCGTGCGACCCGCGCGAAGGTGCTCAGCGACCTGGTGGCGCGCCTTTTCCAGCAATCGGCCCTGGGCCTCGACATCATGGGCCATGGCGCTGCCAACCACGGCGGCGATCTTGTCCAGGTTTGCCCAAGCCGCCTGGAAGCTGCCGTCACCGCTGGCCAGCGCCGCTTCGCGGCTCATCGCCAAGAACTGCGCGGCCCGCTCAGGGCCGCGACCGTCCTCGGCCCGTTGCAGGGTCTGGATGCGCGCCAGGATCAGCTCGGCCATCGGTTCGGTCTTGGCCAACTCGAACCCGATTCGGGAAGCCTCGTACCAAGCCGCCTGGTCCTCGGGCCGGATCCGAAATTCAAAGCCAGCGCGTTCGGCCACGCCGCCCAGCCAGATGCGCTGGGTGCGGCCATTGCCTTCGATGAAGGGGTGGGCGGCGTTGATCTCGGTGAGGAAGTTGGCCGAAGCCACAGCGAAACCTTCCGCCGACAAGCCCTTCAGCTCACCGGCCGCGCGGAAGGCGGCAAATTGCTTTTCCATCCAAGGCGCGATCTGCTCGGGCGGCGCGAACGGCGTGGGGCCACGGCCGGTCGTGTAGGTCCGCTCCTGGCCCGCCCACGCATAGAGGTCCTGGAAAAGATGGAAATGGATGGCCTTGAACGCGGCATAGGTCGGCTCGCCTGCGCGAGCGGGCATGCCTTCTTCGATGCGGGTGTCGGTGAAGAGACGTTCGGCAGCGTCGAGCGAGGCTGCATCGCGCAGCCCCAACTCGTTCACCAGCACGCGGCTGCCCGGATAGAAAACCCGCTCGAACGCGGCGCGCTCGGCGTCCTTGCGATCGCTCACTAGGCCTTCTGGGCGAAGTAACCGCGCAGGGCGTCGCGCTTTTGGGCGGGGCTTTTGCCCTCCGCGTCCAGCCGGGCCATCAACTGGTCAGCCTGGGGGTCGCGACGCACGCCCTCGATGTCGTTGTTGGCGCTCATCTGCTCGCGGCGCCAGGCCACGTCTACGGGATCGGATGAGGACCAACGGCCCATGGGAAACTCCTGCGAACACCAAGGAATATAGCATCTGGTAGGGGAGGGGGCCAGCCCGGCGGCTGGCCCGGCCCGGTCAGTATTCGCTGGCCAGCATGATAGTCACAACGCGCCGGGTGAGCTCGGCGCTCCACTTGACCGGCGAGTGCTCGTCACGCTCCGGGTGATAGTAGTCGATCTTCCAAAACAGGCGCTCGCCCCAAAGTTCCAACGCTCCGAAGTCACGCTCGCCATAGGGATCATCGCCCTCGTCGAAATCGGTAAACCTCGCCAGTCGGGTGGCGAGCTCAACGCCCCGATCCTCCCCGTTGACGGCCTCGGCGATCAGGGCGGCGACGCCGCCCGTCGCCAGCCAAGTGGCGTTGACGGTCTTGGGTGCGGTGCGCGCCAGATCGTTGAGGCGGGCGGTTTCCACGGTGCGTTCGGCGTCGCTGGCGAACAGAGGCTTGTCAGTCATGGGTCGATCTCCGGTTAGGGTTAGATGCCGTGCGCATCAACCCCTGCCCGCCGGCGAGGCGGGGGTAGCAAGCGGATGACTGGGGGAGGGGAGGGGGATCGCCCGGCCTGCACGACCCAAGGGAGGAAGGCGGGGGACACCCCAAGGCCGGTCTTCCGCGCGCGAGGGGCCAGGCCCCTTAGGCAGCGGTCAAGGAGGAGCCCGGAGGCCCTAGCCTACGCCCGCTCGCCATCGCACCCGATAGCCGTCTCCACCGCCGCCAGCAGGGCGCGCACGGTCTCGCAAGCCTCCGGCACATTGATCACCGCCAACAACGCCTCCGACCGGCTCACGATAGTGTGGCGCTGATAGGCGGGGCTTAGCTTCTGGGTCAGCGGGCAAAGCGCCTCGGGGAGACCGATCAGGCCAGCGCGGCGCGCGCACTTCAGCGCCTTGCGCAAGTCATGGCGGATGTGCCGGCGGTTCCAGTCGTCGGAGACTCCGCGCCAGAGCAGGAAAGCCTTGAGCGAAAGCTCTATGGCGATCGCGAAGTCGTAGAGCGCGTGGTCGGGATAGAGTGCGCCGGTCTCGTCGCCACTCCGGAAGAAGCCCCGGGCGTTGCGGCGGAAGGTTTGGGCCAACGTCTGATCGGGCGCCGGTCGGTTGGGTCGCGCCGTCACGCGGCCAAGCGCTTGATGTCGGCAATGGCCCGCATGATCAAACCGTGGACCCGCTCATGGTCCTCCGGGTAGAGCAGAGTCATCGCGATTGTCAGGTTCGCTAGGACGCCATCGACGCTGGTCGCCGCCGCGGTCGGCAAGTTCTCCAAGATCGCTTCGCTTTCCTCCTCAAGCTGATCGAGCCGATCGCTGATCTCGCCCAACCGACCGCCTTCGCGGATAGCGGCGCGTTCGGGGGTCGTGAGGCGGTGCCAGCCATCGGACTTGATGAGCTCGCCCTCCAGGGTGCCCCACGCCAGCGCCAGACGATTCCGTTCGGCGTCGACATTGACCCAATGCCGGCTGATCGCGACGATAGGGTCGGCCGGCGTTCCAGGCGGGGCAGCGGCGAAAGCGGGACTGGCTGTAACGCCGGCGAGCACCGCGCGGCGGGAGAGGGCAGGCAGGCGCGAGACCGCGTCTCCCGCCTTGCGACGTGAGGCCATGGCTTGAACTCATCTGTTCACTTAAGAACAGATCGCTACCACAGCGGCCGATGACAGGACAACCTTAAATGATCCGTTCTGAACATTTTCTGTTCTCTACATGTTGCTGACCGCCGGGCAGATCAGGGCGGCCCGCGCGCTTTTGGATTGGAGCCAGCCCAGGCTGGCCGAGGCTGCGGGCCTGTCGCTGATGAGCATCCGGCGCATGGAAGATCCCAAGAACGGTCCTGGCCAACGCGCAGCTGCGAACGTCGAGGCTGTTCGTGCGGCCCTCGACAACGCTGGCGTCCAGTTTCTGCCTCCTGATAACCTTGGCGGCCCAGGCCTTCGCCTGAAGGCCTAACCCACTACCCGGGCGAACAGATCGACACATCCCCTTCGGAACCCACCGGCCATGGCGCCGGTTGGAAGGAAAAAGGGAGCCTTTGATGTCTGACAACAAAGCCAAGACCGGTCCGCAGGACGCCTCCAAGATCAGCCTGAGCGAGGACTACGAGGTCCAGTATTGGACCAAGACCCTCGGCGTTTCGCGCGAGGAACTCGAAAAGGCGGTCAATTCGGCGGGCAATGGCGCCGACGCCGTGCGCGCCCACCTTCAGCGCGGCGCTCACTAGGATGTCGCGGCGGCGATCCAGCATGAGATGCTCGGCCGCCAGACCGCGGGGCTCGTCGTGTTCGTCGCTCTGGCGATGTTTCTAAGCGCCACCCCGGTCGCCGCGCTCGGCGACGGGACAAGGCCCGGCGCGGGCGCGCCGCTGTGCCAGGCCCGCTGATGGCTGAGGTCAACACCACAAGGCCGAGGCCGATCCGCCGTCCAGCGCTGGAGCGCCTACGCCGGCTCGTCGACTATGTTCGTCGCCGCCCTACAACGTCCAGCGCGGCCAATCCCTACGGCCCGCTGACGGTCGGGGGTCTTGTGCAGCAGCTGCAGCGGTTCGATCCGGATATGCGGGTGATCATGCCCGGCGACATCGAGGACTGGACCGACGTCCACGAAGCCC
>JAHINZ010000027.1 GCA_018895795.1 Alphaproteobacteria bacterium | reverse complement strand
GCCGGCCGAAGCCAGGACGGATTGAAGGCGTCCAAACGCCAAGCGGCACTGGGCCTCCTTATCGTCGGGGACGCCCTCCGGACCGTAGCCGACCTGACCGGAGACATGGACCGTGTCGCCGATCTTCACGGCCTGCGAAAACTGGAACGCCTCGTAGGTTCGCTCCGAACCCGGAGGATTTATCAACTGCATCGTCATGATGTCGCTTTCGGATGGGTGGACGTGTGGGGGGGGGGGCGTCTGCTTCAGGCCAGGAGCCTGGTGTCCATGCCTCGGGGATGGTCCAGCCGGAACGCCACCCCGATGCGGTTCCAGGCGTTGATCGCCGTGACGGCTATGGTCAGTCGAACCAGGTCGGCCTGTCCGAAGTGTTCAAGGGCCTCGGTGTAGACAACGTCGGGCACCGGCCCGCTTGCCACCGCGGTCACCGCCTCACTCCAGGCCAGCGCGGCGCGTTCGCGGGCGCTGAACAAGGAGGCGTCACGCCAGACTGCGAGCAGGTGCAGGCGCTGGGGGTCCTCGCCGGCGTCGAGCGCCTTCTTGACGTGGGTGTCGATGCAGAAGGCGCAGTTGTTAATCTGCGATGCTCGTGTCTGGACCAGATCGATGATCCCCGCCGGAAGGCCGCAGCCATGAACGTAGTTGTCTAGGGCCAGTAGGCTTCGGTAAGCGTCGGGCGCGGCCGAAAACGGCTGCAGGCGATGGGACATGCGAGATCCTCGGTTGATTTCTTTTATGGATATATTTTGTCCAGAAATAGTCAATCACGTCTTTCAATGGGCGTATCAGGCCATGCAGGCCCGTCAAAAGAGGGCCGTTGTCGTGACGATTATGACGGTCAGGATGAGGGCGCGTACGGCCGGCGCGGGCAGGTGTTTTGCCAAGCGTGCGCCGACATGGCCGCCGACCGCGCCCCCCTGCATCACCCCCAGGGTCTCGCGCCAGCGCACATTGCCAGACAGCACAGAGCGCCGGTCGAAATCTAGTCCGAGCCTGCGCAGGCCCAGCCTCAGGCGCTGACGACGGCGCCTGGAAAGAGGGCCGCGGTGGCGGAGGCGTTGGCCATTATCGGCGCCAAACTTGCGAGGGAAAAGACGGGCAGCGCGATGAAGGCGCCGCGGTTGATCGTGTCATAGAAGGCCGCAACGGGCCGCTTATGGGCTTCGCTGGACATTCTCGCCCCCTCAGAAAGTGTAGGACTGGTCGTCGTCCGGCACCAGAACCTTCGCCTCCATACGGTGTTCGCATACGAAGGCCCGAAGCTCTGCACGGCTCAGCACGGAGTGATTGACCGCTTCGAGATGGCTGGCGATGATCGTCGCCGATGGAACGGCTTCGTGTACCTGCTTGATGTCCTCGGTCCCCATGATGATCGAGCCCAGACCCGCGACCTGGGCGTCGCCGGCGTTCAGAACGACCACGTCAGGGGCGTAGGTCGCGAGGTTCGCCGCGACGTCATCGTTCCAGACGGTGTCGCCGGCGACGTAGAGCGTCTTTTCACCCGGGCTTTTGAAGACGACGCCGCAGACGTCGCCGAGGACCTCATAAGCGGCGGCGACGGCCTCGGGGCTGCCATGCCTGCCAGCAGTCTTGATCAGTTCAATGGCGCCGAACCGGACGCCGTCTTCGAGGACGCGGACATCGGTGAAGCCCTGCGATCGGATGAGGTCCGCATCCCGTTCATGCTGTGCGAACAGCGGCAGATCTTTTGGCACCAGACGGATGGCCGCCTCGTCCCAGTGGTCGGGATGGGTGTGGGTCACGATCACCGCGTCCACGTTCAGAATTTCATCCATCGGCGTCGTCAGGTCGACGCGCGGATTGCGGATGTGACTGTTCACCGTTCCCTTGAAGCCAGGATTGGCATCCTTCTCGGCAAGGTAAGGATCGATCAAGAACTTCGACCCACCGAAGTCAATCAACAGGGTGGCGTTGCGAACTTGTTTGATCTGCATGATTTGTCTCCGCAGGGGTTACGGACCGATCGGTCCATAACGGCTAAAAGGGGGGCGAAACTCAGTCGAGCAGGGCCGGCAAGAGGCGAGGCGAGCCGCTCACGAGCAGGGCGTGCATTGCCTAGCCGCGACGAAACGCGCTCGCGCGACCAAGCTTTGAGTGGGGTTGTCAGCCTTGGGCGAGACGCTCGGTGAAGAACGCTAAAATCTCGTCGCGCGCGGTGAGGGTGGGTTGGCCTGCCTCATCGATGAGGTGAGCGGTCACCACGCTATGGGGGTAGGCGACATGGCGGGCGAAGAACGGGGCGACCTCGGCATTGGCCGCGGCGTCGGGGATGACGCGTCCGTCGAACCGATCGCCCAACCCTTTTGTATAGGCGGCGAAACGCTCGGCCCGGCAAATCTGATCGCCCTCGAAGCGATAGGCTAGCACCTTGAGATCCTCCCGAACGAGGCGCTGCCGGATTGTCTCGAGGTCCTCTGGACCGATCTCCAGACCGGCAGGGTCGTCAAGTGGCAGGGATGGCTGGGATAGGACTGGCGCCAGCACCGAGGTCTCTAACATCATCGAGAGCGCGAAGTTTCCGGTGAAGCACATACCGATTGCGCCAACGCCTGGGCCTCCGCATTCCTCGTGGGCCAGGCGGGCTAGGGCCCGGAGCCATTGGGTCACCGGGCTTGCGGCGTCCGCGCCGAACGCGCGGAACTCTGCGCTGACGCAGGTGCGCCGAAAAATCGCCGCACCCTCGTCGGCGTCCGGCACGGCGCCGTCACGGCCGAACAGCGACGGCATGTAGACGGTGAATCCGGCATCCCGAACCCAGCGGCTGAATCGAGCGACGTGGGGGCTGATGCCCGGCATCTCGGTCATGACGATCACCGCCGGCCCGGCGCCAGCGACATGAACGACCTTGCTAACGTCGTTGATGGTGACCTCCCGCCGCAGGAAATCTTCCAGCGAGTCGTCCACCTTCATGCTGCGTCCTGGCATCAGATCGTCCTTCCTATCGTCTCACGGCGCGTCGGTCACCATCGAGGTTCTTATTTATCGATATATATTATCCAGAATTAGTCAACGGCTTGATGAGGCCGATTGTCCTTCGGGTTTGGTGGCCGAGGACGCCGCCAGTAGTGGGTCACTGATCGCCCAGAAGGTCGAGCAATGCGGCTTTGAAGGCCCTCGGCGCCATCAGCCGCCGTCCTCGTACTGCGCAGACACTTTTCCTCACAGGGGTCGCGGCGGCAATGAAGGGTGAGCGAGGCGAGCGGGCGCTGGCGATGGGCCGGCGAGGCCGAAGCTTGTGATATTAGATTTATGGATATATATTGTCGACATTGAGTGGGTGTGCCGTGGAGACTTTTGATGAGGCGTCTGGGCGAAGGGGTTGAGCATGCGTTGCATTGCGTCATGGTGCTGGGCGCCTTGCCGGAAAACGCGGTGCTTCCAGCCAGCGCGCTCGCCGAGTTTCATGGGGTTTCCGAGAGCTACCTATTGAAGCACCTGAAGGCGCTCGCTGCCGCGGGCGTGGTTGTCTCGACGACGGGCAAGAAGGGCGGCTATCGGCTGGCGAGGCCCGCGGCAGAGACCACCTTCCTCGATGTCGTCGAGGCCGTT
>JAHINZ010000344.1 GCA_018895795.1 Alphaproteobacteria bacterium | reverse complement strand
TCGTCACCCTGGTGGGGGCGACCACCGAGAACCCGTCGTTCGAGCTGAACGGCGCTCTGCTGTCGCGCTGCCAGGTATTTGTGCTCAAGCGGCTGGACGAAGAGGCGCTGGAGGCCCTGCTGGCCAAGGCCGAGGCGGTCGAGGGCCGCAAGCTGCCCCTGGACGCCGACGCGCGCTTCACCCTGATCGCCATGGCCGACGGCGACGGCCGCTACCTGCTGACCCTGACCGAGACCCTGCTGTCGGTCGGAACCGACACGCCGCTGAACGCCACGCAGCTGGGCCAATTCCTGCAAAAACGGCGCCCCGCCTACGACAAGAACCGCGAGGAGCACTACAACCTCGTCTCGGCCCTGCACAAATCGGTGCGCGGCAGCGATCCCGACGCGGCGCTCTACTGGCTGGCCCGGATGCTGGAGGGCGGCGAGGACCCGCTGTTCATCGCCCGCCGGCTGGTGCGGATGGCGTCCGAGGACATCGGCGCGGCCGATCCCCTGAGCCTGCTGCTGACCACGGCGGCCAAGGACGCCTTTGATTTCCTGGGCAGTCCCGAGGGCGAGCTGGCCCTGGCCCAGTGCGTGGTCCACATGGCCAGCGCGCCCAAGTCCAACGCCGTCTACACCGCCTTCAAGGCCGCCCGCCGCGCCGCCAAGGAGACCGGCTCCCTGGCTCCGCCGGCCCATATCCTCAACGCCCCGACCAAGCTGATGAAGAGCCTCGGCTATGGCGACGGCTATGCCTATGACCATGATGTCGAGGGCGGCGTCTCGGGCCAGAACTACTTCCCGGACGGTATGGCGCGGCCCCGGTTCTACGAGCCCAAGCCGATCGGCGCCGAGGCCAAGGTTCGTGAGCGGCTGGACGCCTGGAACAGGCTGCGGCGGGACGGCAAGTAGGCGAGTTCAGGCTTGCGGTCTCGTTAATCTTGTTCTCTATTTGTTCGCGAAATTGGGCGGGCGAGCAAATGGCGCGCGTTGATGATCCTGTGAAGGAAAAGGCCGATCTTCAGGTTCGCCTCAAGCTCTTCACGACGAACCTGACGGCCTATGGCTATGCGGTGATGGGCGCGTCATTCATCGATCCCTATATCAAGGGCGCGGGGTTCAAAGCGGCCAGCTAAGTGGGCTTGGCGCTGGCGCTCGTCTTGCACGCCGTCGCGTGGTATGTTGCGCCGTACGGAGAGAAGCATGACGCCGCTTGAAGTCATGGTCTATATTTTAGGCCCCATCTGGATCGCAGCCGGGATCTACGCGATCTTCCTCACGCGCAAGCTTGACGCGCCCGAGGTCAAGGGCCGAGAGAACCACTCCGCTGAGTAAGTCCCCCGCCAAGAGCCACCGTCCTCGCACACTCCCCGGCGCCCCCAAGCCCAAGGCCTCCGACGCCCCCATCACGCTGACGCAGGACGAGATCGCCCTGGCGCGCTCCTGGGTGATCCATGAGGACGACAGCGTCATCGTGCTGAACAAGCCGGCAGGGCTATCCAGCCAGGGCGGCCGCATCCAGGCCCATACGCTGGACGACCTGCTGTGGGCCTTCGCGCGGCCGGGACGCCCGCGTCCGCGCCTGATCCACCGGCTGGACCGCGACACCTCGGGCGTGATCCTGACCGCCAAGACCAAGCCGGGGGCCGCCTTCCTGGGCAAGGCCCTGATGGGCAAGCGGTTTCGCAAATCCTACATGGCTATCGTCGCGCCGGGTGCGCCCGAGCCCAAGGGCGGCATGATCGACAGTCCGCTGCGCCGCGAATCCATCGGCCGCGAGGCCTATATGCGGATCTGCGCGCCCGATCACCCCGACGCCGAGACCGCCCGCAGCCGCTATCGCACCCTGTCGGCCACCGCCACGGCGGCCTTGGTCGAGCTGTCGCCCGACACCGGCCGCATGCACCAGCTGCGGGTCCACATGGCCTCGATCGGTCGGCCGATCAGCGGCGACAGCCGCTATGGCGGGGCCTTGATGCTGGGCGGCGTCGCCGTGCCCCGGCTGATGCTCCACGCCGCCAGCCTGTCGTTTCCGCATCCGGACGGCGGCGAGCGCCGCATAACCGCCGAGATCCCGGCCGACATGACGACGATGCTGGAAAAGCTGGGACTGACGCCGCCGGAACAGCGGCCGACCCAGACCGTTTGACCGGTTAGGAGAAACGCCATGAAACGTCTCGCTGCTCTGGTCCTGTCGGTCGCGCTGCTCAGCGGCTGCGCCACCGCGCCGACCCTTTACGCGGCCAAGGCCGCGCAAGGCGCCGCCGGCTATTCGGAGTTCCGGCTGGAGCCCGGCCGCTACCGCGTCACCTTCCAGGGTGGTCCGGGCGCCTCGGTCGAGCAGGTCTCGGACTACGCCCTGCTGCGCGCCGCCGAACTGGCCGTGCGCGATGGCTACGACTGGTTCCGGGTGTCCGACCGCATCACCTCCAGCACCGGGACCAGCAGCGGCCCGCGCCTGTCTATCGGTGGCGGCTCGGGCGGCTATGGCCGCCACAGCGCGGTGGGCCTGGGCATCGGCACCAGTTTCAACCTCGGCCCGGGTCCGGCGGTGACCAGTTCGCTGGAGGTGGTGTTCGGCAAGGGGCCCGCGCCGCGCGACGCCGACGCCTATGTCGCCCAGGAAATCATCCGCTCGGTCGGTTACGGCCACGGCCGGATCTGATCAGGCCGCCGCCCGCGTGGTGGTCACGGGATGGGCCGCGCGCAGGGCGGCGTGGGTGAGACCCGCCGTATCGGCCGCCGCGAAATAGCCCTCGGCGACCAAGCCCTGCAGCGAGGTCATCGGCGCCACGCTCTTGGCGTCGCGGCCAAAGGTCATGATGTCCATGGCCACCCGTTCGGCCGGACCCGTCAGGTCCGAGGCGTCCAGTGTCAATCCGGCCAGGCGCGCGTCCTTCAGACCCAGCAGGGCGCCTTTTTCGGGCAGCACCCTGGCGATCACGCCGCGCGTCAGGGCCTTGAGCAGGCCGACCACCTCGATCAGCCGCCCGGGCGGCGTGCCGCGGGTGATGTCGACCAGCTCGATCATCACGCCGCCGCGCAGCAGGGCCAAGGACAGGCCCGGCGTGCCGGTCAGCAGGTCGCGGCCGCGCTGGGTGCCCAGGGTGCGGAACGAGGCGGGCAGGATCAGGTCGGGGACGTTGTAACCCTGGGCCCCGCGCGCGAACAGGGCGGCGTATTTCAGGGTCGCCTCGTCAATGAAGGCGATGTCGCGATCGGGCAGGCGACTGATCGCCCGCGACGACGCCTGGCGACCGCTGCCCAGATGGGTGACCATCGGCTCGATGCGGATCGCCGTGGTGACGTTGCGGCGCAGATTGACGACATGTTCCAGGGTGAAGTCGACCCGCAGGGCCGCGCCGCTGGCGGTGGTGAAGGCCACCGGCGTGCGTCGCGCCTCGTCGCCGACTTCCGTGGTGCGCCGCATGGGCGAGCGCTGGGAGTCGCGCCGCGCGCGGGCGGCCAGCACGGCGCCGGCGTCGATCCGGCGGCAAACGGCCTCGCCGCCCTGCAGGCCGATGACCGAGCTGATACCCAGATCGTTCAGGTCGGCCGAGCCCAGCAGGTGAGTCAGTACGTCTTCCAGGATCCGGACACTGGTCGCCTGGGCGGCCAGGCCCTGGTCGTTGTTCATGGCGATCAGGAATTCGCTGTCGGAAATCCTGGCCCGCATGTCATTGCGGTCCAGATGTTCGGTCAGCTTGCGTTCGACATAGGTCCAGACGTCGCCGCGTTTCTGGGACCACCAGTCGCCGGCCCAGGCGCGGATCGCCTTGACGCTGATGACGTTCACCGAGCCGCGGGCGATCAGGTCCGTCCCGGCCAGCCGGTGTAGCACCGGCGCGGGCAAGGCCACCCGCCGGGTCTTGTCGTCAGGGTCGGTGCTGTCGAAGGACATCGGCGTGGGTTCTCGGAGAAGAGCTCCAGAATGATGTCGGCAGACTTAATTGTGCGTTCAGAAATAGGGTTTCCGCGCCCGTTCACCGTGAAGAAATCCCGGCGCGACTTGGCGTTCGGGCCCGCTCGGCGCATAAGGAGCCAATGACGAAACTGCTTCTCGTGGCCGCCGGCGGCGCCGTCGGCTCGGTCGCCCGCTATCTGGTGGGCGTCCAGGCCCTCCGGCTGCTGGGATCGGCCTGGCCCTACGGCACCTTCGCCGTCAATATCATCGGCGGTTTCCTGATGGGCGTGCTGGCCTCGTG
>JAHINZ010000343.1 GCA_018895795.1 Alphaproteobacteria bacterium | reverse complement strand
GCTCGCGTAGCGACTTGCCGATCACCTGGGGCTCGGTCACCTTGAGGATGTCGAGGAAGCGGGGGCTGACCACATTTAGCCGCAGATCCTGATCATAGATCGCCACCGCGAACGGGGCCTCCTCGACCAGTTTCTGGGCCCGCCGCTCGCCCCAAAGGGCGGAGTCGCGGCTGCGGACCAGATCGGTGACGTTCTGCGAGATGCCCTTCAAGGCGAAACGGCCGTCCGCCACCCGCTCGCCGCGGAAGGTGGCGCGCAGGGTGATCCAATGATCGTCCGTAACCTTGAGGCGATACTCGATACTCCCCGGCCCACCCGAGAAGACGGCGGTGTTGAAGGCCGCCATCACCGCGTCGCGCTGATCATCGGCCAACCGCGCCGCGAACCGCGCCGGGGTGTCGAGGTCGGCGGGCGACAGGCCGGTGGCCGACAGGGCGTCGGGCGCCCAATCGATGATCCCGGTCTCCGGATCAAAACTCCAGAAGCCGATGCCCGCCGCCTCGGCCAGCATTTCACGGGTCCGGGTGGCGGCGACCTCGGCGGATATGTCGTGCAACGTGCCGACCATCTCGCCGCGGGGCCCGCGCTGCGAGCGCCCTTCCAGCCAGATCGAGCCGCCGGCCTTGCACAGGACCCGCAGACGATTGACGGCGAAGCCGCTCTCAATCAGCCGCAGCCCGGTGTCGATCAGTTCGGCGTGGCTTTCGGCGTGGACGAACTTGATGCAGGGCTGGCCGACCAGATCCTCCGCCGACCAGCCGGTGAGGGCGGTCCAGGCCGGATTGACGACCTGGAAGCGGCCGTCGGCCGAGACCACGGCGAACAGGTCCTTGGCATGGGCGAAAAACCAACGCGCGGCGTCGGCCTCGCCGAACGGCGGAGGCGCGAGCAGGGTCGCGTCGGAAGACGAGGGCGCGGACATCAAGGCTCCGGAAAGTCGTGAGCCGATCGTGAGGGCCAAGCGTAAACTAATGATTGGCGTGCCATATCAATGTTCGCTGACCGTGTTCTTTTTGCTGCCAGGGGGTTCAGACCTCCGCCCATTGTCGCAGAAGGTTGTGGTAGACGCCGGTCAGACTCAGGATCGACGGATGGTCCGCACCGACCGCCCCGGACAGCTGTTGAATGGCGATGTCCATATCCAGCAGCAGCGACCGACGGGCGTCCTCGCGCACTAGGCTCTGGATCCAGAAGAAGCTGGCCGTGCGCACCCCACGGGTCACCGGCGTCACGTGGTGCAGGCTGGACGCGGGATAGAGGATCAGGTCGCCGGCCCGCAGCTTGACCACATGACTGCCATACAGGTCGTCGACCACCAGCTCGCCGCCGTCATAGTCGTCGGGATCGGCCAGGAACAGGGTGGCCGAAAGGTCCGTCCGCAGGCTCAGGCCTGTGACCGGGTCGCGGCGCACCGCATTGTCGATGTGGCTGCCAAAGCCCATGCCGGGGCCATAGCGATTGAACATCGGCGACAGGAGGGTTCGGGGCAGGGCCGCCGAGACGAACAGGCGGTTGCTCTCCAGCGCCTTGCGGATGATCGCGCCCACGGTCCGCGCCGCCTCGCCCTCTTGCGGCAATTGCTCGTTGTTCTTGGCCATGGCGGCCTGGAAGCCCGAGGTCACATTGCCGTCCGTCCAGGGCGCGGCGTCCAGGATCGCCCGGCACTGAGCGACCTGATCCTGGCTCAGAACGTCCGGAATCTGCAGCATCATCAGAGGAACACCCAGGGCCCGGACCATGGAGGCGCCCTGTCCGGCGCGGGCCCGCCTGACAGGGCGTGGATCAAGGCTTGAGCGCGCAGGCTCAGTACTTGATGTTGAGCTTGACCAACGCGGTGCGGCCCTCGGCGATCTGCACCATGTGCGTGGCATAGGGCTTCACCGCGTAGCGCGCGTCGCTGAGGTTCTGCAGATTGAGCTGCAGATCAACCACCTCGTTGACCCGCCAGCCGACCATCGCGTCATAGCGCCAGTAGTCCGGCACCGAATAGGTGTTGGCGGCGTTGGCGTAGCGTTTGGACATGTAGGAGGCTCCGCCGCCAACGGTCAGCGCCGGAGTCAGGCGATAGCTGGTCCAGCCGCTGAACGCGTGCCTGGGCGTGTTGGGGAACCACTTGCCGTTGCTGGTCGAGGCCGCGCCCGACGAGAAGCCGCCGTCGAGCACCTCGCTGTCGGTGAAGGTGTAGCCGGCGGTCACGCTCCAGGCCGGGGTGATCTGGCCGCCGGCCCCCAGCTCGACGCCTTGAACGCGCGAATTGCCGATCAGGTTGATGACGCCCTGGGCGTCCGCCACCCGAGCATTGGTCTTGTCGGTGCGAAACAGGGCCAGGGTCAGGTTCAGACGACCGCCCAGGGCGTCCCATTTGCCGCCGACCTCATAGCTGTCGTTCTGCTCGGGATCGAGATTGACCGTGGTCGCCGCGACCGACGAGCTGTCTCCGGCGCCCTCGCCCGAGGGGTTGGAGGAACTGCCGTAGGACACATAGAGGCTGGCGGTCTCAACCGGCTTATAGACCAGGCCCGCCTGATAGTTCCAAAAACTGGACGCGTTGCGCAGCGGCGCGATCAGGGTCGAGACCCCGGTGGCGGCGGTATAGGTCACGCCGCCATAGCGGTTGGTGTAGTCGTCATGGCGAACGCCCAGGTTCAGCATCCAGTGCGGATTGAACTCGATGGTGTCGAAGGCGAACAGGGCCTTGGTCGTCACCCGGGTCTGGGTGAAGCCCGGCGAGCGGGTGATCGTCCCGATCCACGGCTCATTGGGGTTGGGATTGTCCAGCCGCGTGCAGTTGTTACCGTAGAGGGCGCCCAGGCGGCTGTCGCTGCTGCAGGCCAGATTGGTGGCGCTATAGGCGGCGCTGACGATCGTACCGGTGGTCAGGCCCGGCCCGGCCAGCAGATAGCCCTGGCTGTGGGTGGATTCCTCGGCCCATTCGGTTCCCAGCGCCACGCTGTGCTTGAGCCCCCCGGTCAAGAATTCGCCGGTCAGGGTGTTGGCGTTGGCCGTGGTGGTGGTCAGGGTGTTGCGGTTCTTGGTGCCGCGAAACAGGTAGCCATTGGCGACATTACCGCGGCTGTCGTCGGGATTGGTGACGACATAGGCATTGGTCGTGCGGCCATAGCGGACGGCGGTCGAGAGCTTCCAGGTCCCGCCCAGATCCTGCTGGAAGCGCAGAGTTGAGATATCGGCGCTGGTGTCACGGAAATCGCGGTTCGTCAGGCCATAGAAGGCGTCGTCATGGCCGGTCAGCGGCGCGCCGTAGACGACGCCGTTCACGGTGGTGCGGGTATAGGGAAGGCCATAGTCGGGCAGTTCGCTGGTCTCGAGGTGGTAATAGTCGAGGGTCAGGCGGCTGGGCCCGCTCAGGCCGACCGCCACCGAGGCGGCCACGCCCCAGCGGTCGCCGTTCACCGCGTCGCGGCCATTGACCTCATTCTCGTGATAGAGGCCGTTCAGGCGGACGGCGACCGTGTCCGAGACCTGCTCGTTGATATCCAGCGTCACCCGGCGGGTCTGGTTGTCGCCCACGGTCAGCGAGGCGGTCTTGAAGTCGGTTGCGCGGGCCACCTTGGACACCAGATTGACGCTGCCGCCGGTCGACCCGCGGCCGGTATAGGCCGAGGCCGGGCCCTTCACGATCTCGATCTGGTCCAGATCGAAAACCTCGCGCGACTGGCCGCCGGCGTCGCGGATGCCGTCGACGAAGATGTCGGAGGTCGAATCCATGCCGCGGATGCGGGGGCGGTCGCCGGACGGCGCGCCGCCCTCGCCCGACTCCAGGGTGATCCCCGGCACGGTGCGGAACGCGTCGGCCAGGCTGCTGATCGCCTGCTGGTTCAGGGCCTCGGAGGTGATGATATTGACCGACTTGGGGGTGTCGAGCAGCGACTTGGCGAACTTCTCCGACTGCGGGCGAACCTTGCGCTGACTGGTCACATCGACGCCCGATACTTCGGTGCTGTCCGCCGAGGCCGTAGCGATGGCCCCGATGTCGGCCTCGGCCGCCGGGGCCGCCTGGGCCAGGCTCGCGCCGAAGGCGAGGCCGGCCACGCCGGCGACGGCGGCCGCGCTCAGAGCGCGGCGGGGGCGGCAGGCGAGGCCGGCGGTGTTGGCGTTACGCATGAAAAAGGTCCTGTCCCCGGCCGGGCGCAGACTCCGCGCGCCCTTCTTGATATTGCGAGGCGTTCTTAGCGGAGCCGTCCCCCGCCCGCAATGATAATCATTCTCAAAAAGGATCGGGCGATGGAGATGATCGCCCATCTCGTGTAGGGCTTGGCCGTCCGCGCGACTGGCGATCGGAGGGAGCACCCTCGGGAAGCGCGGATCACAGCCAAGCCGTTCGCCTGGGCGCCCACCTTCCCTGCGGAACCGCGCCCATGCCCGAAGCCAAGACCTGGATGACCTTCAGCCTCATCTGTCTGGGCATGGCCCTGACCCCGGGGCCCAACATGCTGTATCTGCTCAGCCGTTCGATCTGTCAGGGGCCGCTGGCCGGCATCGTGTCGCTGGTCGGCACGGCGGCGGGGTTCGTCGTCTATCTGCTGTGCGCGGCCCTGGGCATCACCGCCCTGCTGATGGCCGCCCCGATCGCCTATGATGTGCTGCGGTTCGGCGGCGCCCTGTATCTGCTGTGGCTGGCCTGGTCGGCGATCAAGCCCGGCGCGGCCTCGCCGTTCCAGGTGCGCGAGCTGCCCCAGGACCCGCCCGCCAAGCTGATGGCCATGGGCTTGCTGACCAACCTGCTCAATCCCAAGGCGGCGATGCTGTATCTGTCGCTGCTGCCGCAGTTCATCGACCCGCATCACGGCGCCGTGCTGGGCCAGTCCCTGATTCTGGGCGGCAGCCAGATCGTCGTCAGCCTGACGATCAATGGCCTGATCTGCCTGGGCGCCGGAACCATCGCCGCCTTCCTGGCGACCCGCCCGACCTTCGCCATCGTCCAGCGCTGACTGATGGCGACAGTACTGGGCGGCCTGGCGATCCGCATGGCCACCGAGGCGCGGCGGTAAGGCCTCAATCGTCCGCACATCCCGGCGCGGGCCGGGACCCAAGCGGGGTTGGCCATCGCGGGCTCGGAGCGTAATGACGGGCTTGGCTTGGGTCTCCGCTTTCGCGGGGATAAGCGGTTGCTAGGGTTAGCCATGACGTCGACCTTCACGCGTGTCCTTTCCGGCGCGGCGGCCGCCCTCGCCCTCTTCGGCGCGGCCCAGGCCGCCAGCCCACCGGCCTGCGCCATCCCCCAAACCCTCACCCTGGCCCCGGCCGAGATCCCGCCGGACGACCAGATCCACACCGACGTGCCGATCGCCGCCTATCTGCTGGCCCTGTTCTGGTCGCCTGAAGCCTGCCGGTCGGGCATCCATGAATCGGACAAGACCATCCAGTGCGACACCAACAGCTTCGGCTTCACCGTCCACGGCCTGTGGCCCAACGGTCCCGACAAGGTCCATCCGCGCTATTGCAAGCCCAGCGCGCCGATCGCCGAAAAGACGGTGCGGGCCAACCTCTGCATGAGCCCCTCGCCCTGGCTGCTGCAGCACGAATGGCAGGCGCATGGCACGTGTCACTGGCCCACACCCGAGGCCTATTTCAAGAAAGCCCGCGCCGTGCGCGCCACGCTGGACGTGCCGGAGCTCGCGCCGGGACCGGGTGACGTCATGACCGCCGGCCAGGTCCGCGAGGCCTTCCTGACCCGCAATCGCCGCCTGACCCGCGAGGGCCTCAACGTCCGGGTCAACAAGGACAACCGCCTGACCGAGGTCTGGGTGTGCCTGGACCTGAAGTTCAAGCCTGCCGCCTGCCGGGGCGGCAACGGCACGCCGGATCCCGTGACCATCCGGGTGGCGCCGAGGCGCTAGGGTCATGATCCCGCGGCGACTTGCCCTCACGGCCGCTCTGGTCATCGGCGCGGCCTTGCCGGCGCAAGCCTCGCCCCGCGCCGCGAGCCGCGTCGCCATCGATCTGACCGCCGGACGGCCCAGCAACACCATCGACCCTGGCGCGGCCTTTGGCGCCGGACTGGACGGCACGGGCCAGGGCGAGGTCGCCGCGCTTTATACGCCGCACAATGTCGCGCGCATGCGTCAGGGCGGGCTGGAGCCGATCAGCTACCGCCTGCGCACCGAGCTGGGCATCGAGGCCTGGCACTGGAACCCGGCGGGGACCTGGAGCGATCCAGGCCACGACCAGGGCTACTGGACATCCAGCGACCGGGCCGCCACGCCGATCCTGCTCAGCCATGGCTACAATCTGCCCCGACGCGGCGACAGCGTTGATCAGGCCAACAACGCCGGCTATTCGCGGCTGGACGACGGCGACGACGGCGCGTTCTGGAAGTCCAACCCCTATCTGGACGACATCGCCGCCCCAGGACCGGCCCGCCCTGAGTGGGCCGTGCTGGATCTGGGCGCCCAGCGGACGATCGGCGCCGCCCGCGTGCAATGGGCCGAGCCCTATGCGGTGGACTACGCCGTTCAACACTGGACCGGCGTCGACGAATATGACCGCGACGGCCGCTGGGTCGCCTTTCCCGGCGGCGAGGTCGCCGATGGCCGGGGCGGCGACGCCCTGCTGCGCTTCGAACGGCCCATCGAGACCCGCTTCGTCCGGGTGCTGATGCGCAAGGGATCGCGCACCGCCCCGATCGGATCGACCGACGCGCGTGACCGCCTGGGCTTCGCCATTCGCGAGCTGGGCTTCGGGTCGTTCGACGCCCACGGGCGCTTCGTCGACGGGGTCCGCCACGCCAAGGACGGCCGCGCCCAGACCTATGCCGAGGTCTCGTCGACCGACCCCTGGCACCGGGCCGGCGACATCGATCTCGAGCTGGAGCAGCCGGGCCTGGACCGGGTGTTCGCCAGCGGCCTGACCAGCGGCCGGCCGATGATGGTTCCGGTGGGCGTGCTCTATGACACCCCCGAAAACGCCGCCGCCCTGATCCGCTTCCTGCAATGGCGGGCCTATCCGGTCAAACAGGTCGAGCTGGGCGAGGAGCCGGACGGCCAGTATGTCGAGGCCGAGGCCTATGGCGCGCTCTATCTGAAATTCGCGGCGGCGCTGGGCAAGCTGGATCCGAACCTGGTGTTCGGGGGTCCCAGCCTGCAAAGCGGCATCGCCGACACCTGGCTCGACGAGGACCCCGACCACTCCTGGACCCGGCGGCTGATGCGCTATCTGCGCGCCCACAACGCCATCGACCAGCTGGGGTTCTTCTCGTTCGAGCGCTATCCGTTCGACAATATCTGCGGCGACATGGGCGAGAAGCTGCTGCGCCAGACGACGATGACCACGGCGCTGTTCCAGCGCTTCGCCGACGACGAGATCCCCGCGCGGACGCCCAAGATCATCACCGAATACGGCTTTTCGGCCTATTCGGGCCGGGCCATGGTCGAGCTGCCCAGCGCCCTGCTCAACGCCGACATCGTCGGGCAGTTCGTCACCCTGGGCGGCGACGCGGCCTATCTGTTCGGCTACGGCCCCAATGTGCCGATCAACCAGCACCTGGCCTGCGCCGGCTATGGCGACATGATGCTGTGGCAGGCCGACGCCTCGGGCGCCGCCAAATGGCCGATGCCGGCCTATTGGGGCGCGCGGATGATGACCAAGGACTGGGCCCAGCCCGGCGCGGGCGACCATGCCGTCTGGCCGACCCTTGTCGACGCCGGCAAGGACGCCAAGGGACAGTCGTGGGTCACGGCCTACGCCCTCAAGCGGCCCGATGGTCAGTGGAGCCTGATGCTGGTCAATCGCGACAGCCGCCACGCCCATCCGGTGCGCCTGGGCTTCCAGACAGCCGGCGGATGGCGGCGCGCGGGTGGCGGGGCGAAGGTCGTTCAGTATTCGCCGGCGCAATATGCCTGGCATGACGCGGGACCCGACAGCCATCCGGCGCGCGACCTGCCGCCTCGGCGGTTTGTCGCCAAGGCGGGGGTGGTGAACCTGCCGGCCTATTCGCTGACGGTGGCGGTGGTGGCGGAGCCGCGCTGACCGATCCGGGTGACACCTCGCCCTTCGCGGGCGGAGCCATCCTTACATCTCACGGCGAGACGATCGCCGACGTGGCCAAGAGATGGAAGGATAGGCGGGGCGCAGGTGTCCGCTTTTGGCAAGGGCGGGACGTGCTTCGCTCCACCCGTTACCGGCGTTGGACTAAACCAATCTGGCCCGTGGCCTAAAGTCTGGATTCGATCATGCCGACCTTGAGATCGTTGGCCGTGTAGACACAGACGCCGTCAGCAAGCAGACGCCCGTTCGCCAAGCCGAGGGCTAACTTGCCTCGCCGGACCTGCCTCAAGCTGATCTCATAGCGGACCAGTTGGGTGGCGGGCGTGATGTCGCCTCGGAATCTGACCTCGCCGACGCCGATCGCGCGTCCCTTGCCGGGCGAACCCGACCAGCCGAGCCAGTAGCCGATCACCTGCCACATCGCGTCAAGGCCCAGGCAACCCGGCATCACCGGGTCGCCGATGAAGTGACAATCGAAAAACCAGAGATCCGGGGTGATGTCCAACTCGGCGGCGACGTACCCTTTGCCGAAGTCGCCGCCGTCGAGGCTGATCTCGGTAATCCGGTCCATCATCAACATCGGCGGCGCGGGAAGTTGCGCGTTGCCGGGGCCGAAATATCCCCCCACGCCAGACTGCAAGAGGTCACTCTTGGCGTAGTGATCCTTCGGCGTATGGAAATCGCGCGGGTTGCTCAATGTGAAGATCTCCCAGCCAAGGCGCGCGAGCGGTCTGACTTGCCGCTAACGTCACCCAAGGATCCGAAGATGCGTGAGGGCTCTTGCAACCGTCAAGGTTGACGGGGCAGCGCCCTGCCTGTCTTTCGGCCTCGCGGGCGGAACTCTCCGTACATCTCACGGCGGGATGATCGCCGGTCTGGACAGGTTGCTCCAGGACTTCTCCCTTCCCCCTCGATGGGGGAAGGGTCGGGGATGGGGGTGACAGAAGTTCAGGATAGGGCGCGGCCGACGTGAAATCGTCCGGCGGTGTCACCCCCATCCCTGCCCTTCCCCCATCACGCCGACGGGAAGGGTTGTGTTCTGGCTTGAAGCGCGCGCGCCTGTAACCGCCGCCCTCGCGGGCAGATCTGTCCTTACATCTCTCACCTTCGCCGTCCTGATCCGCCCCGTCGTGCAGGCCCCGCCTCAAAGCCTTCGAGGTGAGCTTGCTCTGTCGATCCCTCGCCCCCCTCGGGCAGAGCCATCCTTACATCTCCCGGCGAGACGATCGCCGAGGCGTACAGGTCTCTCAAGGACGACGCTCTCGCGTCGCCGCGGAGCGGCGGCCCGCAGGGCCGTCCTTGACAGACCTGTACGCCTCGGCACGCTGCAGCCTCCAAGAGATGTAAGGATCGCACCGACCCTGGAGGTCGGCGGGCGACCGGTTGCGGATGCTCGATGGCCGGGAGAAAATAGCGAATGAACGTCGAGTCTTTCACTCGCTGGTCCGTCATGGCCTTGCTCGCGCCAGCCGTTTTGGTCGCCTACGGCAGTTTAGTCGCGGGGCTAACTTTCGCTCCACTTCTGTTTCGCGCCGAACGGCCATTCGCCATCAGTATGTGGTTAGCGACGGTTCTATTTCCGATTTGGCTTCTAGCGTTACTAATGTTGCCGAGAGGCTCGGGGAGGCTTTATCCGCTTGCTGCGGCGTCATGGCTGTTCGCAACGGCCTGGCTTGTAATCAACCTGATCTGGGTACCTTCATCTGCTGGAGGGCCATGGGGCTGGTAGCAGCCAGGGTTGGCAGACCGCCCATCGCCGACTTTGCCCGCAACCACCCTGCGTCCTTCGAGGCGCGCTCAGGAGCGCGCACCTCAGGATTAGGTGTTCAGAACCACAGAGCTCCTCATCCTGAGGCGCCCGCGCAGCGGGCCTCGAAGGACGCACGGCGCTCCACCCCCCAAACGCAAAACGGGCGGCCCCTCTCGGAGCCGCCCGCCTGCGATCTTTCCGGAAAAG
>JAHINZ010000342.1 GCA_018895795.1 Alphaproteobacteria bacterium | reverse complement strand
GCGCGCCTTCGACGTCGAGATCGAAGCTGTAGGCGTCCTTCATCAGGAACTCGCGGCCGCGCATCACGCCAAAGCGCGGGCGGGTCTCGTCGCGGAATTTCCACTGCACATGATAGAGGTTCTTGGGCAGGTCCTTGTAGCTCTTGACCGTGCCGCGGAAGATCTCGGTGAT
Source organism: Alphaproteobacteria bacterium (assembly GCA_018895795.1). Lineage (GTDB taxonomy): Bacteria > Pseudomonadota > Alphaproteobacteria > Caulobacterales > Caulobacteraceae > Caulobacter. Next base: position 5,626 of record JAHINZ010000342.1, on the reverse strand, counting down.
CATTTCCTCATTGGTGGGCCCGTACAGCAGCTCGCGTTCGTGGCGATCGGTGATGCGCAGCATCTCCGGGCCATAGGCGTCATAGCGGCCCGACTCGCGCCACAGGTCAGCGAGCTGCAGGGTGGGCATCAGAAGCTCGATCGCGCCGGCCCGGTCCATTTCCTCGCGCACTATCTGTTCGATGCGGTTGAGCACCCGCAGGCCCAGCGGCAGCCAGGCATAGATGCCCGCCGCTTCCTGGCGGATCATGCCGGCGCGCAGCATCAATTGGTGCGACACGATCTGGGCGTCGGACGGGGCTTCCTTCAGCACGGGCAGGAAATAGCGCGACAGGCGCATCAGAAAGACGTCTCCGGGGAAAATTGAGCCTGAGATAGCCCCTTGCCCGTCAACTTGGCAACGCGCGCGGCGAAAAGATGACCGGGGAGGCCCCCCAGAACGAAAAGAAGGCCGCGCGATCCGCGCGGCCTTGCAAGTTCATCGTCGGGGAAGACGCCACAGAGTAAGATCAGAAACAGCTGACCTCGTGAAGAAACCCTACGCCCCTCGAACATTTGTTGGGGCATGCGTGTGCCAAACTCACGGCGCTTTTGGCCGTTTCGCCCAAGCCTTGAGCGATCTTGAGCGAAAATTCGGCGCGCCGCCCAAGGGTTGGGCGCCACCCGTTTTCAATAGGTCGACGGCATGGGCGGCAGGGTGATCAGATGGAAGCGGATAACCAGCCACAGTCCCGCGAACACGATCATCGACACCCAGGTGGTGGTGATGAACTTGCGCTTCAGGTTGGGATTGACCGGCGCGCCGGGGTCGGCGCCCGCGGGGGGCTTGATCCCCATTTCGTGGAAACTGCGCGAACCCAGGGGCAGGATGGCGAACAGCGCCGTCCACCAGATGGTCATGAAGATCGCGATGCTTGTGATCGGGCCCATCAGTGGTGCGCCTCCTTGGGCGTCTCCATGAGTTCGACCAGAAGGCCGCCCATGTCCTTGGGGTGAACGAAGATGATCAGGGTGCCGTGCGCGCCGATGCGCGGTTCGCCCAGCACGGTGGCGCCCTTGGCGACCAGGGCGTCGCGGGCCTCGTAGATGTTTTCCACCTCGAAGCAGATGTGGTGCTGACCGCCCTTGGGGTTCTTGGCCAGGAAGCCATGAATCGGCGACGCCTCGCCATAGGGCTCGATCAATTCGATCTGGCTATTGGGCAGATTGACGAAACAGACCCAGACGCCCTGCTCGGGCATGGCCCACTTCTCGGTGTGTGAGGTCGCGCCCAGAAGATCGCGATACATCTTCAACGAGTCGTCGATCGACGGAGTGGCGACACCCACGTGGTTCAACTTGCCGATCATCATCCTGCTCCCGCGCGTTTGGTCTTTGCGCGAAGGCCTAACACCTGTGCTGCGATGCGAAAAGGGCGCCCCACCGTGTCAAATTGACGGCGGGACGCCCTTCCGTAACGTCAGACGCGCAGGACGGTCGTCTCGACGACCGGCTTGCGTTCCCAGATCCGGAACGCGGCTTTCTTCACGGCGCGCGAGATGGCGTTCTCGATCGCCTCGTCCATGTCCTTGTCGTTGCCGCCCAGCCGCTTGAAGGCGGTTTCGGCTTCCTCGGCCAGATCATCCATGGCTTCGCCCAGCGGATACTCGTTGTCGCCGGCCAAACCCAGACCCCGAACCTGCGGCCCCGAGACGATGCGGTTCTTGCCGTCCAGCACGATCGAAACCGCCAGCATGCCATTGAAGGCCACGTGCCGGCGCTCGCGGAGCGCTTGGCCGTTTTCCGCGGTGACGACGCCGCCGTCGACATACAGGCGACCGGCGTGCACTTCGTCGATGATTTCCGCCCGACCGGGCGCCAGACGGACCATGTCCCCGTTGCGCGGCGTCACGGTCTGAGGAACCTGCAGGTCCTTGGCGAAGGCCGCGTGCTCGATCAGATGGCGACGCTCGCCATGGGTCGGCACGGCGATTTCCGGCCGCACCCATTGGTACATCTGCTTGAGCTCGTCGCGGCAAGGGTGGCCACTGACATGGATGCCGGGCGTGTCGCGCTCGGTGTGCAGACGCACGCCGCGGTCCGCCAGCTTGTTCTGCAGGTTGCGGATCGGGATCTCGTTGCCCGGGATGACCCGCGAGCTGAAGACGACATGGTCGCCCTGTGACAGCTTCACGTGGGGATGGGTGCCCTCGGCGATGCGCGACAGCGCCGCCCTCGCCTCGCCCTGGCTGCCCGTGCACAGGAACAGGATTTCATTCTCGGGCAGGTACTTGGCCTGGTCGTCGGTGACGAAAGGCTCGATCCCCACCAGGAAACCGACCGAGCGCGCGGCGGCGGCCATGCGGTGCATCGAGCGGCCCGCCAGGCAGACCTTGCGGCCGACAGCCTGGGCGGCGCGGATCACCGTGTCCATGCGCGCGACGTTCGAAGCGAAGCAGGCGACGGCGATCTTGCCCTTCAAGCCGGAAATCAGCTTGTTCATCGCCACGCGAACGTCGGCTTCCGATCCCGCCACGCCGTCGACGAACACATTGGTGCTGTCGCAGACCATGGCCAGAACGCCTTCATCGCCCAGGGCGATAAGCGCGTCGATGTCAGTGGCTTCGCCCAACTGCGGATCGGGATCGATCTTCCAGTCGCCCGTGTGCAGGATCGTGCCAAGCGGCGTCTTGATCGACAGGCCGTTCGGCTCGGGGATCGAGTGGGTCAGGGTGATCATTTCCAGATCGAACGGACCGATCGAGAACTTGCCGCCCAGCGGGATCTCGGTGATCGGCACCTCGTCAAGCAGTCGCGCGTCCCGGAGCTTTTCGCGCAGCAGGAAGGCCGTGAACGGCGTCGCATAGACCGGCGCCTTCAGGCGCGGCCACAGCCAGTGCACGGCGCCGAGGTGATCCTCGTGGGCGTGGGTCAGCACGATGCCGAGAATGTCACCGGCAAAGGCCTCGATGAATTCGGGATCGGGCAGGATGATCTCGACGCCAGGCGTGGTCTGGTCGCCGAACGTCACGCCCAGATCGACAACGATCCATTTGCGGGCGTGAGCGGGGCCAAAGCCGTACAGATTGAAGTTCATGCCGATCTCGTTCGACCCGCCCAACGGCAGGAAAACGAGTTCGTCTTGGGAGGATTTTGTCATTAGGTCTCTAAGGTGGTGTTGCGACGGTGAATTTCGAGAAGTCCGCGGATCGTCAGATCCGAATCGAAGTGATCGATGCAGTCCGTGGCGCCTTCGAACAGTGAGGCGACCCCACCGGTGGCGACGACGGTCATGGGCTCGGCGCGCTCGATCTTGATGCGCGCGACAAGCCCTTCGATCAGAGAAATATAACCCCAGAACACCCCCGACTGCATGGCGCTGACGGTATCGGTTCCGACCACGCGATTGCGGGCGGGGCGCTGAATGGCGATGCGCGGGAGTTTAGCAGCTGCTTCGTGCAGAGCCTGCATGGAAAGATTGATGCCCGGCGCGATGATGCCCCCCTCGAACGCGCCGTCCGCGGCGACGATGTCGAAGGTGGTGGCCGTGCCGCTGTCGATGACGATCAAGGGCCCCGGATAGACCATGTGGGCGCCGACGGCGTTGACCAGGCGGTCCGCCCCGGCTTCCGACGGCTTGTCGATGCGGACATCCACGCCCAGCTTGGCGTTCTCGCCGATCACCAGCGGCTCGACGTCGAAATAGCGCCGCGACAGGTTGCGCAAGTTGAAGATCGACTGCGGCACAACGCTGGAGATAATGCAGGCGTCGATGGCTCGAAAGCCCAAGCCTTCCATCGACAGCAGTTGCGACAGCCAGACCACATATTCGTCGGCGGTCCGCGTGCTTTCGGTCGCCGAGCGCCATTGGGCGATCCAGCTCTGGCCATCATGGATGGCGAACATGGTGTTGGTGTTGCCCTGCTCGATGGCCAACAGCATCAGGGAGCCTCGCCAAAAAACACGTCACCGGCGGTGATGCGCCGCAAGCGACCGTCGGGCAACCGAAGCTTCAACGCCCCGTCCCCGTCGAGTCCCTCGGCGACGCCCTCGATAGTCTCTGTTCCCAGTCGCGCGACACAGGGCTCGCCAAGGCCATGGGCCCGCGCCGTCCAGGCGTCGGCGATGGCCGGAAAGCCCAGCGTGGTCCACACGCGCGACCAGCGTTCAAAGGCGTCAGCCAGAACCTCGACGGCCTCGACCGGCGATGGCGGCGGCGCGGCGCGATAGGTGGTCAGGGCCGTCGCGGGGCGTTCGCTGTCGATCGGCTTGCGCGCCAGATTGACTCCCACGCCGACGGCGATCCAGAGCCCGCCGGTCGCGCGCGACCCGGATTCCACCAGAATGCCGCTGACCTTCAGTCCGCCCAGCATGGGGTCATTGGGCCATTTCAAGCTGACCAGCGACGCTGGGACATAGGCCGCCAGAAGATCGGCCACGGCCAGGGCCGCGACGAACGACACCTGGGCGGCCTCGCCCGGCGGCTTGTCGGTCGAGAACAGCAGGGTGGCGGCCAGATTGCCTTCACCGGTCTCCCAGACGCGTCCGCGTCGTCCGCGTCCCGAGGTCTGCCGCAAGGCCACCAGCCAGAGCGGCCCCGTCTCCCCCGCCTCGGCGCGACGCCGCGCCTCGGCATTGGTGGAGTCGATCTCGTCAAAGACGACGACGGGCGGCCGCTCTAGTGTCGAGGCGGCGCCCGTCACGTCACGCGTGGCCAAAGGCCGCCGCGGCGGCCTTGGCGGCCGGGTCGAGCCAGATCAGGGCCACCAACACCACCGGGAAGGTGAACAGGGCGGCGGCGAAACCGACCGCGCGCGCCGTCGGCGCCGGAGCGTCCACCGAACCCGCCGAAGCGTCGAACCACATCGCCTTGATCAGCCGCAGATAATAGAAGGCCGCCACGACGCTGCCGACCAGACCGAGCACGGCCGCCCACTGCAGCATCACATCGCCGGAGCCGAGCGCGGCCTTGAAGACATAGAACTTCGACCAGAAGCCCGAGAACGGCGGCAGACCCAGGGCCGACAGCGAGAACGCCGTCATGGCCAGGGCGATGCCCGGACGTTCCTTCACCAGGCCCGCCATGTCCTCGATGGTCTCCATCGGCTTGCCGTCGCGGCTGAGCGCCTGAAGGCAGGCGAAGAAGCCGGTCACGTCGACCATGTAGAGGACCATGAAGACCAGCATCGCCTGGAAGCCGGTCTCGCCGCCGGTGGCGACACCGAGCAGGGCGTAGCCGACATTGGCGATCGAGCTGTAGGCCCACAGACGCTTCAGGTTGGTCTGGGCCAGGCCGGCGAAGGCGCCGACAAACACCGAGATCAGCGCGGTGATGATCAGCACCTGGCGCCATTGGCTGACGGAGTCCGGGAAGGCGTCACCCAGCACGCGGGCGAACATCATCATCGCCGCCAGTTTCGGCGCGGCGGCGAAGAAGCCGACGACCGGGGTCGGGGCGCCTTCATAGACGTCCGGCGTCCACATGTGGAACGGCGCGGCCGAGACCTTGAACGCCAGGCCGCAGATCAGGAAGATCAGACCAAACAGCAGACCCACGCCATGCGCGTCATGGGCGGCGGCGGCGATGTCGGCGAAACGGGTCGAACCGGCGAAACCATAGATCAGCGACGAGCCATAGAGCAGCAGGC
>JAHINZ010000341.1 GCA_018895795.1 Alphaproteobacteria bacterium | reverse complement strand
GTAGCGGCCCAGTCGCCGACCCCACGGACCGTCCTTGGCGATGTTCACCGACTGCTCGAATTCGGTGATCTGCATGGCCGCGCGTTGAGCGGCCTGGGCGGCTTCCAGCCCCTGGGCGTCGCCCTTGTCGAGGTCGAAGTCGCGGATCAGGTTTATCGACGCGTCGATGTCGGCCAGGATCCGCTCGCCGAAGGCGCTGACCTCCGACGAGGCCAGATAGCGATCATTGGGCCGGTCCATGACCGCCGAGATCACCCGCAGGATCCGCCAGTCCTCGGGCAGGTGCGCGGCGAGCATGTCGAACAGGCGCGATCCGGAATCCTCGCGGATGGCGCAGGCGTCGCGATAGGCCAGCCGCGCGGCCGCCCCCCGTTCCTCGCTCATCCGACTGACCCATTCCGACAGTCGGGGCAGGGCCTCGCGGACGATGTGCGCGATATCGAGGCAGTGGATCAGTTCCTCAGTCACGCCAAGGCCCCGGGTGGCGTCGAAGGCCTCCTGCTGGGGATCCCGCAGCCCGTCGGCGGCCAGACGGCAGATCTCGTCGAACACTTCGGGCGCGCCCTGTTCGAGGTCCCACGGATTACATTTGGCGGCGGCGTCCTTGATCTTGTGCGGGGCTGTGGCCTTCAGCGCCTTCCAAAGCGACGACAACACACGCGCGGGAAAGCTGATCTGGGCCGCGCCGCGCGGGACGCACAGGGGAACGATCGGACCCAACACGGTGTTGCGGACGAATCGGTCCGTGGTCTCGTCCTCGACCAGACCCCGCACCTGCGCCAGGCCGCCGGCGCCGCTGACGCCCGACAGCGCCATTTCAAGGCTGCGCAACGCAGAGTCCGGCGCTGTTTCCACAAGCATCCGAACGATCTGCAATTTATGCGCTGCGATTGCGGCCATGATCCCCCGCCGGATCAAAAAGACCGACAGTGTCAACCATGTTGCCAACGAGGTTAAGACTTTCCCAAACCCGATGAAAAAGCCCGTGCGACATGAAAGCCTTTGGGTTGTGGAAAGCCTATGGGCGCCAGAGGTTTAGCGGTTGGCCGACACCGGCCGGTCACACAACCCCGGCGACACGCCGCGCCTAGGTCTCGGATCGCGGAAGATCCAGCGAAACACGCAGTCCGCCCAGGGTCGATTCACCAAGCGTCACCGAGCCGCCATAGGCCCGGGCCAGTTCGTCGACGATGGACAGGCCCAGGCCCGAGCCGGGCGTGTGCTCGTCCATCCGCTGGCCGCGCTTGAGGGCGTCGCCCCAACGATCCGGCGGCAGGCCGGGGCCGTCGTCCTCGACCACCAGGCTCAGGCGGCCGGCCTCAGTCGGGGCGGCGACCACACGGATCTTGCCCTTGCACCACTTGCCGGCGTTTTCCATCACATTGCCGGCCAGCTCCATCAGGTCCTGACGCTCGCCCAGGAAGCAAAGGTCCTCGGGACAGCGCCAGTCGATCTCGATCCCCCGGCCTTCTGACTTGTCCTGGAAGATGCGTTCCAGGGTCACGGCCAGTTCGTCGAGGATCGGCTCGACCGGCGTGCGCTCGCCCGAGGTCTGGGAGCGGGCGGCGGCGCGGGCCCGGCGCAGGTGGTGGTCGACCTGCTCGCGCATGGTGTCGGCCTGACGGGTGACCACCTCGGCCAGCGTGCCCGGCTGCTGGCTGGCCTCGGTCAGCATCACCGACAACGGCGTCTTCAGGGCGTGGGCCAGGTTGCCGACATGGGTGCGCTGGCGCTCGACCACTTCCTGGTTGTGGGCCAGCAGGGCGTTCAGCTCGACGGCCAGGGGCTCCAGCTCCTCGGGATAGACGCGCACCAGCCGCTCGGCCTTGCCGCGCCGCACCGAGGCCACCTCGCGGCGCAGCTGGAACAGCGGCGCCAGACCCACCCGCACCTGCACCACCACCGCCAGGATCAGGCCGCCGCCCAGGATCAGCAGGGCCAGGGCGGTGATCCGGCCAAAGCGGTCGGCGTCGGCGTCGATCGGCGAGCGGTCCTCGGCGGCGATGAACACCACAGGATCGGGATAGCCGGGCAGGCGCGCCAGGATCGCGGCGGCGCGCAGCGGCTTGTCCTGCGGACCGCGCATGTCGAAGAACACCGTCTTGCCCGGCGCGACGTCCAGGCGATCCACCTGGGCCGAGGCCACCATCAGGTCGCTGTCGAACAGCGATCGCGAGCGCGCCACCACCTTCAGGGCCCCGCTGGGCTCGCGGCGCGAGATCGTCCAGTAACGGCCCGAATAGGTGCGGGTGGCGCGAATGTCGGTCAGGAACGGCGCCTTCAGCGCGCCGTCCTCCACCGACGAGCCCGCATAGAGGTCGTCGGTCAGCACGGCCAGGGTCTGGTCGAACCGCCGAATGGCGGCATTGCGGAACTGGGCCGTCAGAAACACCCCGGCCACCAGCAGCACGATGACGTTCCAGACCACCGCCAGAAACACCAGCCGGCGAACCAGCGAAGGACGGCGCAGGTCCAGCACCCTATCGCTCCGTGACGCTCATCACTCGGCCGCCTCGCCCTCCAGGGGCGTCAGGCGATAGCCCAGGCCGCGCACCGTCTCGATGCGGTCGGCGCCCAGCTTCTTGCGCAGCCGGCCGATGAACACCTCGATGGTGTTGCTGTCGCGGTCGAAGTCCTGATCGTACAGGTGCTCGACCAGCTCGGTGCGGCCGATCACCCGGCCCTGATGCATCATCATGTAGTGCAGCAGGCGGTATTCCAGCGAGGTCAGGCGCAGGGGCTCGCCATTGACGCTGGCCCGGGCGGCGCGCGGATCCAGCCGCAGGGCGCCGCACGCCAGGCTGGGCGCGGCGTGGCCGGCCGATCGGCGCAGCAGGGCGCGCAGGCGAGCCAGCAGCTCTTCGGTGTGGAACGGCTTGGCCAGATAGTCGTCGGCCCCGGCGTCGAAGCCGGCGACCTTGTCGCTCCAGGCGGCGCGGGCGGTCAGGATCAGCACCGGCGTGGCGACATTGCCGCGCCGCCAGCGCTCCAGCACCGAAACCCCGTCCACCTTGGGCAGGCCCAGGTCCAGGATCACCGCGTCATAGGGCTCGGTCTCGCCCAGGAACTGGGCCTCCTCGCCGTCGCCGGCGTGATCGACCGCGTAGCCCGCGTCGCCGAGGGCCAGTTTCAGTTGACGCGACAGGTCGGGATCGTCCTCGACGAGCAGGATACGCATGAACGAACGTCCTTAGTTGGCGCTGAGGATCTGGCCGGTCTCGGCGTCGACGATGAAGTCGATGCGACGGCCGTCGGTGGTGGCCCACCGGACCCGATAGTTTCGGCCCTCAAGCCCGGCGTCCAGCACTCGGCCCGGCGTGCGGCGGCTGATCTGCTCGATCACCCGCGACAGCG
>JAHINZ010000340.1 GCA_018895795.1 Alphaproteobacteria bacterium | reverse complement strand
CGGCGTCGAGGCTGTCTTGCAGCTTGCCGATGAAGGTCAGGTGGGTGTCGAGCCCGGTCGAGCTGGTGCCCAGCGAGGCCAGCTTGTTGGTGGCCGTCTGCAGGGCCGCCGAGACCGTGGCGATCATCGTCTTGGCCGTGGCCGCGTCGGTGAAGCTCGATGTCGCCGAAAGACCGATACCAGCCAGGCTCAGGGTCTTGGCGGCGACGGTGAAGCCCGACCCGTCAGAGTTGGCCAGGAAGGTCAAGGAGGTGGTCGTACCGTCAGCGATGCTGACGCCGTTGAACTTGGCGTTCGTGGCGGCCTTGGTCACCTGATCGCGAAGCGAGTTAAAGTCGGACACCAGGGCGTTGAAGCTGGCGGTGTTGAGCGAGGTGTCGGAAGCGGCCAGGGCCTTTTCCTTCATCTTGCCCAGCAGGTCGGTGATCGTATCGCCGGCGGCCAGGGCCACGTCGATGGTCGATTGGCCGCGTTGCAGCGAATCCTTCACCGAGTTCAGCGAGGAGGCGGTCGAAGATTGATTCTTCGCGGTCGCCCAGATCGCGCCATTGTCCTTGGCGCTCGCCACCCGCTTACCGGTGTTGATGCGCTGCTGGACCATTTGCAGTTCGGAGTTGGTCGAGTTGAGGTTTTGCAGCGCGATCATCGCGCCCGCGTTCGTGTTGATGCTGTTCAGCGCCATTACGAAGAGTCCTTTTCAAGGTGGGCCGACGTCATTTTGACTGCCGGGAGCTTTTTGCTCACTTCAGTGGGAAGCAATGACCGGGCCAAAATTACCCGCTCGGCAAAAATCCACAAACTATTGAAAAAGCTGCGTTATAGTTCCGTTCACGACAACGCCCCCCGGCAGAAACTGCCGGGGGGCGTTGTCGTGGGCAATTATTGCCGGGCACTAGGCGCCGAGCGAAGGAGGCGCCGGGCGACCCTAGGGTCGCCCGGCATATCGGATCACTTGAACAGAGACAGGATCGACTGTGGCGTCTGATTAGCGATCGAGAGCGCCTGCACACCCAGTTGCTGCTTGGTTTGCAGCGACTGGAGCTTGGCGCTTTCCTTCGCCAGGTCAGCGTCGACCAGGTTACCCACCCCGGCGGTCAGGCTATCCTGCAGCTTGCCGATGAAGGTCAGGTGCGTATCCAGACCGACAGCGCTCGTGCCGAGGGAAGCCAGCTTGTTGGTCGCCGTCGTGAGGGCCCCAGCTATCGTTGCGATCATTGTCTTGGCGGTCGCAGCATCGGTAAACGTGGTCGTTGCGGTCAGACCAATGCCGGCGAGCGACAAGGTCTTGGCGGCGACCGTGAAGCCGTCGCCATCCGAATTGGACAGGAACGTCAGCGAGGCCGTCGTGCCATCAGCGATGCTGACGCCGTTGAACTTGGAATTCGTCGCGGCCTTGGTGATCTGGTCGCGAAGAGAGACGAAGTCCGCGGCGAGCGCGTTGAAGCTGGCGGTGTTCAGCGAGGTGTCGGAAGCGGCCAGGGCCTTTTCCTTCATCTTGCTGAGCAGATCCGTGATCGTATCGCCAGCCGCCAGCGCCACATCGATCGTCGACTGACCGCGCTGGAGGGAATCCTTCACGGAGTTCAACGAACTTGCAGTGCTGCCTTGTAGCTTGGCCATCGACCAGATCGCGCCGTTATCCTTCGCGCTGGCGACTCGTTTACCGGTGTTGATGCGGCCCTGGGTTGTTGCAAGCTCCGAGTTGGTCGAGTTGAGGTTTTGCAGTGCGATGAGCGCACCGACATTGGTGTTGATTGAGTTCATCATGGATCACCTACCGTTTTGGTCGGATTTCTCCGGCAGGAGCCGGCTGGGCGTTTTGCCTGCGATCTACATCGCAAGCAGCGGGCCAGCCGCGCCCTCGCGGGGCGACTTTTTAAGAGCTTGATTTAATTGAGGTTATTTGAGAACCGCCCGGAAACGACACCGCCCGACGAATGCAATATTCGCCGGGCGGCAGGAACTTCCTAAGGGGTTGGGCAATTGTCGCCCGGTCGAGGTTCAGGCGGCGTCGACGCGCCCCGCCAGGCCCTGCATGATCGTGCGGTTGATATCGATCAGAGGCTCAAAATCCTCCTCCTTGCGCATGACGGCGCTGGAGTGGCGATTGACCCAGAGACTGAGCGAAATGATGCTGGCCCGCAGTTCGGGAGCCAGCGAATTTTCCGGCAAGGCGCAGTCGGTCGCCATCGCGGACCACACGCGCCGATTCCAGTCGAGAGCGTCGATCCGTTTGGCGAAGTCGTCTTCCGAGGCCTGTGACGCATCGATCAGAGCGCGCGTCACCTGGCCGAAAAGCCGATACTCCAGCTCACGCGGATTTTCAGCCCTTGTCGCCGCCTGCTGATAGGCCCGAAGAGACATGCCCCAACCTCTCGTCTTCGTATTCGATCAATTTTCGGCTCAACATGAGCGCTTTGTAGTACTCGCGCGCCATCACGTGCTTGGAGATCGCGATGCAATCGGCCAGCACGGTCGGGTTTCGCACAACGCCCATGAACTCGTTCAGACGCGTGGCGAAATCTTCGTAAAAGCGTTCAGCAACGGCCTCTTCAAGATACATCATCATCACCGGAAAATAGATGCGACGTGAAGGTGTCGTCACCTGATCCGGCTGCATGATGTCCTTTTCACGAAGGACAGAGGCCTTGTTCTGGAGGACAAGAACGCCGCGTCGGTCACCATTCTGGACCACCGCGCCATTCAGGACGAACTTCTCGCCGGGTTTCAGCGAAAGCTTCAAAGGCACGGTATAAGGCTCCCTTCTGCGTCGCCACGAAAACCCGGTCCGCCAAGATCGGCGGTTGGAGCAGAAACTATGACGGGTCGGGTTAACGCCGTCTTGCTAGCCCCGCGACCGTGAGCCGCAGCTTAGGACTCAATTAAGCATACTGTCCCAGAGAATGGTTAACTCCAAACCTGCAAGGCTGACTCATGTCCCGTAAACGCGCTCTAGAGAGCTCCAGCAGCACGCTGGCTCAACAGGAGATCACGACGGGCGGCGTCGTTCAGCGCGGCATGGCGGGAACGACGATGGGCGACTCCGCCTCGGCGGAGGCTCTGGCGCGATTGGATCGCGCCGCCGCCGAGCTGAAAAATCGCAAGACCGCGCGCCTTTTGGCCCAGGCGATCGGCGCCATTCACGCGCGCGACTACAGCAAGGCCGACGCCCTGGCGCTCGAGGTGCTGGCGAAGGACGAGCGTCAGGGCGTCGCCTGGCATGTTCTGGCGATCGCCCGCGAAAAGACCGGCGACTTCGTGTCCTCCATGCGCGCCTACGAGGCGGCGCTGAAATTGTTGCCCGACCATGGCCCGCTCGCCGGCGATCTGGGACGGCTGGCCTACCGCATGGACATGCCGGAACTGGCCGCGAAATTCTTCGCGCACTATCGTCTGGCTCGGCCCGATTGCATCGAGGCGGTCAATAATCTGGCCTGCGCCCTGCGCGACCTCAATCAGTGCGCAGAGGCCATCGACATCCTGCGGCCCGCCATCCTGCAGGACCAGAGCCAGCCGCTCCTCTGGAACACGCTGGGCACCGTGATGTGCAGTATGGGCGACGGAAAGCAGGCCCTGACCTTCTTCGACGAAGCCCTGCGGATCGACCCGGCTTTCGGCAAGGGCTATCACAATCGCGCCTATGCCCGCCTCGACCTGGGCGATGTGCAAGGCGCGCTGGACGACTGCGAGTCGGCCATCGCCCACGTCGATTCCCCGGACGACCTGGCGATGATGACGTTCGCGCGCGCAACTATTCTTCTTTGCCTGGGCCGGGTCAGCGAGGGATGGGCGGCCTATGAGAGCCGTTTCTCGCCCGACCTCACAGACGCCCCCAAGTTCATGGTCAACGCGCCGCGCTGGTCCGCCGATCAACCCCTGGCCGGCAAGCGGATGATGATCTGCACCGAACAAGGTCTGGGCGACGAGGTCATGTTCGCCAACATGTTGCCCGACATCATCGACGCCATCGGCCCCGACGGTTCGCTGTCGATCGCGGTGGAACATCGCCTGATCCCGCTGTTCAAGCGGTCCTTTCCGAACATCGAGGTCTCCGCTCACCGGACCGTCGCGTTCGAAGGTCGCGTGATCAGGACGGCGCCGAATGTTTCCGACTTGAGCCAGATCGATCAATGGGCTCCCATCGGATCGCTGCTTTCGACCCTGCGCCCCTCGGCGGAGGCTTTCCCGAACCGGCCCAACTTCCTGGTCGCCGATCCCGAGCGGGTCGCGCACTGGCGCAAGCAGCTCGAAGGCGCGCCCAAGGGGCCGAAGGTCGGATTGCTCTGGAAGAGCCTGAAGCTGAACGGCGAACGCGCCCGCCAGTTCTCGCCTTTCCACCTCTGGAAGCCGGTGCTCGAAGCCCCTGGGATCTCTTTCGTCAATCTGCAATACGGCGACTGTGAAGAGGAAATCGCCCTGGCCAAGCGCGAATTTGGGGTCGAGATCTGGCAGCCGCCGGGGATCGACCTCAAGAAGGATCTCGACGACGTGGCCGCGCTTAGTTGCGCTCTGGACCTCGTGCTGGGCTTCTCCAACGCCACGATCAATCTCGCGGGCGCCTGCGGCGCCCCGATCTGGCTGTTCACCGGGGCCGCGGCCTGGCCCCGACTGGGGACCGAAGCCTATCCCTGGTATCCTCAGGCGCGCTGCTTCACCTCACCCGACTATCAGGACTGGGGCCCTCTGATGGACAGCGCCGCCTCGGCCCTGGGCGAGTTGGCGGCCGCAAGTCGGTGACATGACCGCCCAGCCCACGCTCACCATCCTCCAAGCCCGCATGTCGTCGCGGCGCCTGCCGGGAAAGGTCCTGGCCGATCTGGAGGGCGCGCCGATGATCCTGCGCCAGATCGAAAGACTGCGCCGCGCGCCCAGCCTGGGAAAGATCATCGTCGCCACCTCGGTCGAGGCGAGCGACGATCCGCTGGCCGCCTGTCTGGAGTCAGCTGGCGTACTGGTGCATCGCGGCGCGCTGGACGACGTTCTGGGGCGTTTCGCGGAAGCGCTGAACCGCTTTGGGCCGGTGAAGACCCTTGTCAGACTGACCGCCGACTGTCCCCTGGCCGACCCCGAGGTGATCGAGGCCACCCTCGCGCTCCACCGCACGTCGGGCGCGGACTATGCGTCGAGCACAGCGGCGGGACGCACCTTCGCCAAGGGGCTTGATGTCGAGGTGATGACCGCGGACTGCCTGCTGACGGCCGCCGCCGAGGCGACGGAGGCGTACGACCGCGAGCACGTCACGCCTTTTATCTACAACCACCCCAAACGTTTCTCG
>JAHINZ010000339.1 GCA_018895795.1 Alphaproteobacteria bacterium | reverse complement strand
CCCCCCTCGCGCGAGTTCGCCGGCGATCACTAGCGCGTGGGACGAATCCTCGGCGCCGGGCTTGCTCGTTTGGAATGCACTTTTAAGACTTGCCCAGAAATCAGGCGGGCGCCTAATCCGTATGCCCCGGCCGGCGCGGCGTGGACCAGGGCTCGGAGACATCGGCCAGGACCACGTCCAGGCAGTCGACGCTCACCCGCAGATCACCGCCGCCGGCGAAGGTCAGCATCACCGTGCCGCCGGGGGCCTCGCCCGGCTCGAAGCTCACCGCCAACAGCTCGACGATCGCGGCCTTGGCGTCGCGCCGCAGATTGCGGGCCTGGACGCCGCTGACATCGCCCAGTTGCAGGGCCGAGCGCACCCGCTCGCCGGCTTTCTTGCCGCCGGCTTCCCAGCGAAAGCGGTTGCAGGCCAGGGTCAGGGTCCGGCCGTGGGCGTCCCAATGGATGTCGCCGATCTTGGCCACCGCGTCCTGCAAGGCGGCGGAGATCACCGCCAGATCGTCGGGATCCTGGGCCAGCAGGCGCAGGGCGGAAGGGGCGCCGGTCATGTCAGAGTTCCGCCTCGCCATCGTCCTTGATGCGGCGCACCTGCGCCCCACAGGCGGTGAGCTTTTCTTCCAGACGCTCGAAGCCGCGATCCAGATGATAGATGCGCGACACGATCGTTTCGCCACGCGCGACCAGGCCGGCGATCACCAGGCTGACGGAGGCCCGCAGATCGGTGGCCATCACCTCGGCGCCTTCCAGCTGGGCGACGCCGCGCACGCGGGCCTCGCCGCCGGACACCGAAATGTCGGCGCCCAGGCGCATCAGCTCCGGAGCGTGCATGAAGCGGTTCTCGAAAATGGTCTCGCGGATGTGGCTTTCGCCGTCGGCCACGGTCATCAGGGCCATGAACTGAGCCTGCAGGTCGGTGGCGAAGCCGGGATAGGGCGCGGTTTCCAGGTCCACGGCCTTCAGGCGCTTCTCGCCGCGGCGGATGATGACGCCGTCGGCGGTGCGCTCGACGCCGCAACCGGCCTCTTCCAGCTTGTCCAGCAGGCTGTCGATCAGGTGCGGACGGGCGTTGGTCAGGCGCACCTCGCCGCCGGCCATGGCCGCGGCCACGGCGTAGGTGCCCATCTCGATGCGATCGGGGATCACCGCATGGGTCGCGCCATGCAGGCGGGCGACGCCGGTGATGGTGACCGTCGACGTGCCGGCCCCCTCGACCTTGGCCCCCATGGCGTTGAGGCACTCCTGCAGATCGATCAGCTCGGGCTCGCAGGCGGCGTTGCGCAGCACCGTGACGCCGTCGGCGATCACGGCGGCCAGCATGGCGTGCTCGGTCGCGCCCACCGACACGAACGGGAAGGTGATCTCGGCGCCCTTCAGGCCGCGCGGGGCCTGGGCGTAGACATAGCCCTCGTGCAGATCGATCTTGGCGCCCAGGGCCTCCAGGGCCTGCAGGTGCAGATCCACGGGGCGCGCGCCGATGGTGCAGCCGCCGGGCAGCGAAACCTTGGCCTGGCCGGTGCGGGCGATCAGCGGCCCCAGCACGTTGAACGAAGCGCGCATCTGGCGCACCAGGTCATAGGGCGCGAAGCCGCTGGTGATCTCGGTGGCGTGCAGGATCGTCTGCTGGCCGTCGGGGCCGTCGCTTTCGGTGACGCTGACGCCCAGGCGCGACAGCAGCTTGCCCAGGAAGCGGGTGTCGGCCAGGCGCGGCATATTGGTCAGGCGCAGCGGCTCTTCGGTCAGCAGGCTGGCCGCCATCAGCTTGATGGCCGAGTTCTTGGCGCCGCTGATCGGAATAGTCCCGTTCAGCCGCGCGCCGCCGATGATGGCGATACGATCCAAATGACGTCCCTCGATCGCGCGGCGGCGATGGATCGCCGCGCGGGTCACATGTGAGGGGCGGGTTCTATCCGTTGCAAGGGGGCTTGCAAGGGCCGCGCGTCAAATGGCGGCCGAAAGGTCGTAGGGACGCTCGCCGGGCCAGCGCAGGTCGTGGGTGGTGCTGGCCAGGTCGAGGGCCACCTGGGCCAGGTCCAGGGCCCGCTTCATCGCCTGCAGCCCGTCGAGGCCGAACGCCGCCTTGCCGTGTTCGGTGTCGAATTGCCCGCCGTCGCCGGTCAGACGCACCGCGCAGCAGACCTCGCCGCCGTCCGGCGCGGGATAGGGCGCCGAGATTTCCAGGACCAGCGCCACGCGCGCGCCATCGCGATGGCTCACGCCCTCAAGTCGACGCACCGGGCTGTAGGGACGCGGCGCGAGGCGGGCGACGTCTATCGCCCGCGCCGTGTCGTCGACAGGCGGGCGCGACGCCGCCTTTCGCCTGCGCAGGTTGGTCCGCAAGGCCTCGGCGAGCCGGGCTTCGCGGCGGGATGGGTCGTCATTAATCGCCATGGGCGAGGGGTGCGGCGACGAAGTCTGTGGGTCAAGTCGCATTTAGGCTTTGCATTCGCGATTTGGCTCGCTATACGCCCCTCCTCTTCGCCGCGATAGCTCAGTGGTAGAGCGCATCCTTGGTAAGGCTGAGGTCCAGGGTTCGAGTCCCTGTCGTGGCACCATGGAGCCCCAATCCCATAAAGGGTTGGGGCTCCAACCTTCTCTCACTCCCCAGAGTGTCAGTTGAGAACGCGGAGAGAACATCGCCCCGAAAGGTGGGGAGATTATGGGGAGCGCGTTCCCCGTGCGTACCTGTTTGCATAACCAAAGATCCTGGCGTTCCCCTCGCCCATTATCGTCCTCACCAGGCCGACTCGCTCCGGATGTGCGGCAGCTGCCCCCATAGCCAGGTCGTTCCACTGGAAACCGTCATCTCGCGCCTAACCGCGCGTGGCTTCGACGGGGCGCGGGTCGGGGCTCGGGAGGCTGCAAACTTGACCACACGCCCCTGCCCCAAGTGCGGCACGGCGCGCTGGACAAGCCGACCGGCGTTCCCAGCCATCCGAGGCCAGAGTGGATTTAGTCTCTGAACGCGCCCCCGGGACGCTGAAAGCCCCGCCACCCACGGGGGCCGGCAGGCCATTAAATTGTTTCCAGGCTTGGCTTGCATGCCGAAACCACGCAACTTCAATGACTTATAAGGCAAGGCCCAGAAAATCCGTGTTCAAGGAAATCAACGCCTT
>JAHINZ010000338.1 GCA_018895795.1 Alphaproteobacteria bacterium | reverse complement strand
TGGGCGTGGACATAGGCTTCAACCCCGCTGTCATTGAGCAGATGGAGGCGGGTGTCGAAACAGCGCCGGATGTGCGGGTCGGGCCGCGACCAGCCATTGACCACCACCAGCTTGCCCAGTCGATCGGGGTGCGACAGGGCCAGGGCCAGGCCCGCATTGCCGCCCGCCGCGTGGCCGACGACATGGGCGCGGTCCAGGCCCAGGGCGTCCATCACCTTGACCATGTCGTCGGCCATGTCCTGCACGGCATAGGGGCCATTGGAGGGTGAAGGCAGGTCGCGGACGCTGCGGCCGGTGCCGCGATGATCGTACAGCACCACCGGATAGTGCGCGGTCAGGGCGTCCATCTGCGGAGCCCAGAAGGCGCCGGAGCCGCCCAGGCCCGAGGACAGCAGCAGCACCTCGCGGCCCGCCACCGGCCCGCCGTGCAGTTCATAGTGCAAGCCGTCGACGGTTCCCGAAATCCCCATCGATCAGCGCTTGCCGATATGGGCGACGCTGGCGATCTCGACCAGGAAGTCGGGCCGCACCAGGCCGCACTGGATGCAGTAGCGGGCGGGTTTGTCGCCGGGGAAATACTCGGCATAGACCTTGTTGATGGTCTGGTAATTGGCCCAGTCGGTCAGGAAGATGTGGTTCATGGTCACGTCCTCCATCGTTCCGCCGGCGGTCTCGATGACCGACTTGATGGTCTCCAGCACCTGGCGGGTCTGGCCCTCGGCGTCGCCGACATGGGCGACATTGTTGTCCTTGTCGAAGGCCAAGGTGCCCGAGACATAGACGATCCCGTCGGCCAGGGTTCCGGGCGAGAACGGCGCGATCGGCGTGCCCGTGCCGGGCGGGAGGATGATGGTCTTGGGCATTTTCCGTGTCCTCTTGGTCTTTAAAATCCGCTCTTCCCGGCGAAAGCCGGGACCCAGATTCATCCGGAGTGGTTTGGGTGTTCGCGCCTTCCGATCGATCCGATTTCCGAGAGGCTCGGGGTTCGATCTGGGCCCCGGCTTTCGCCGGGGAGAGCGGAATTAAGGAGGCGCCAGCTGTCCGAACGCGCCCTTGAAATCCGCCGTCGTCGAGACCCAGCCGAAGAAGGTCTCGATGTTGAACAGCGCCGCCTTCTGCACGAAGTCGGGTCCGGCCTGATGGGTGGCGTCCTCCAGCACCGTGCCGAAATATTCCAGCATGAAGCCGTCCCGCAGCGTCGACTCGACGCAGACATTGGTGGCGATGCCGACGAACACCAGATGGCGGATGCCGCGGGCCCGCAGCACGCTGTCCAGCTGGCTGTTGAAGAAGCCCGAATACCGCGTCTTGTGCAGGCGGATGTCGCCCGGCTCGGGTTTCAGGGCGTCGACCAGCTCATAGTCCCACTGGCCGCGGGCCAGCAGCTTGCCCTGCAGTTCGCGCCTGGCGCGCATGGTCTTCAGGGCGTTGGACTTCCACCAGTTGGGCGATCCGGGGCCGCCGGCCTCGACATACTGATCGTCCCAGCCGTTCTGGAAATAGATCACCTGCATGCCGGCCGCGCGGGCCACCGGTAGGATCCCCTGAATCTGTTCGATCACCCCGGCCGCGCCGCTGATGTCGAACCCGGCCAGGTCGAGGTATCCGCCCGGCGAGGCGTAGGCGTTCTGCATGTCGATGACGATCACGGCGGTGGTCCTGGGATCCACCGGGATCGGCTCGGGCCGGGCCGGCAGCATCACCGCATCGGGGGAGAGGGGCGTGATCCGGGCCGCGTCGGCCTTGTCGGGACTGGAAGCCATGGAATACCCTTCTGGAAGCGCGACGCACGGCAAGGACCGACGATGACGACGATCCGCATCCCGTTCGTCAAGCCCGATCGCGACGTTTGGGCGCCATGTTGAGGCGATCCGTTCGAAACCTGATCGAAATTCCCGGCGGTCCGCGTATCGACTTCACCGTTCCGGTGGACGAGCCGGCCTTGGCGGCGGCGGACTCGGTGTCGTGGCGGGTGTTCAAGAACCCGGTCTCGCTGTTTGTCGGCGGGATCACGGCGGTGATCCTGGAACTGGCCGAGCCCCGGGTGCGCTCGGGCGTCTGGGACCATTCCAGCTTCCGCACGGACCCTTTGGGCCGACTGAAGCGCACCGGCCTGGCGGCCATGGTCACGGTCTATGGCGCGCGCTCGGTCGCCGAGGCGATGATCGCCGGGGTGGGCCGCCAGCACGCCCGGGTGGCCGGGACGACGCCGGACGGCGCGGCCTATCGGGCCGACGACACCGCCTTGCTGGACTGGGTGCAGGCCACCGCCAGTTTCGGCTTCCTGGAGGCCTATCACGCCCTGGTCGCGCCCCTGAGCGACGCCGACAAGGACCGGTTCTACGCCGAGGCCCGACCCGCCGCGCGGCTGTATGGCGCGACGGGCGCGCCGGCGTCGCGGGCGGCCTGGGAGGCCCAGCTGGCGGCCATGCTGCCGCGCCTGGAGCCCTCGGCCATCGTGCTGGAATTCCTGGACCTGATGCGCGAGACCAAGGTCGCGCCGGGCGCGCTCAGCCTGTTGCAGCGCCCTCTGATCCGGGCCGCCGTCGGGCTGCTTCCGGAGGCGGTGCGGGAGGTGCTGGGTCTGGGGCCCGAGTGGCTGCCCCGGCCGTTTGAGTTCAAGGCCATCGCCCTGGCCGGACGGCTGGCCGACCGGATCGCCATTGCCGAAGCGCCGCCGGCCCAGGCTTGTGTGCGGATGGGGTTGCCGGTGGACTGGCTGTATCGGCGGCGCTGAACGCTCCCGCCGCCCTACAGCGTCTGCCCGTCATCCACGGTCACCACCGAGCCGGTGATCGCCGCCGAGGCGTCCGAGCACAGCAGCATCGCCATGGCCGCCAGGTCGCTTTCGGCCATCAGGCGCTTGCGGGGGAAGGACGCCACCCGCCGTTGGCCGCCTTCTTGATCGAACCACTCGCTGTTGAGCTCGGTGCGGATATAGCCGGGGCACAGGACGTTGACATTGATGCCTTTGCGGGCCCATTCGCGGGCCAGGCTCTTGCCCATCATCGCCGTGCCGGCCTTGGACGTGCAATAGGCGGTCAGGCCCGGCTGCACCTGGTGGGCCCCGATCGAGGCGACCAGCAGCACCCGGCCCCGGCCGCTCTGGACGCTGCCCGCCTTGATCATCCGCCGCGCCCCCTCGCGGGCGGTCAGGAACATGCCCCGGGTATTGACCGACAGGATCTTGTCGAAGTCTTCGATGGCCAGGTCCAGGGCCAGGCCCTCGACATTGATCCCGGCATTGGCGATCACCGAGTCGGGGGTCCCCAGCCGGGCCTCGATGGCGTCATAGGCGGCGATCACCGAGGCCTCGTCCTCGACGTCCAGGGCGAAGGCGGCGGCGCTGGGGCCGATCTCGGCGACCAGGTCTTGCAGCCGGTCGGTGCGGCGGGCGGCCAGGGCCACCCTGGCGCCGGCGGCGGCGGCGGCGCGGGCCAGATGCGCCCCGATCCCCGAGGAGGCGCCGGTGACCAGCACAACGCGGCCGGCCAAAGCTTGGTCAGCAAGGGTCTGGTCGGTCATGGCTGTGGGCTCCCCGTTTTCGTTGGCGGGGAGGGTGGCGGGCGGGGCCGGGGATGTCGAGGGCGCCGCGACGTCGTCCTTCTCCCCTTGCGGGAGAAGGTGTCGGCGCAGCCGACGGATGAGGGGTTGAAAGCCCTGTCGGAGAGCCCCGCGCGACCCCTCACCCGACCCCGGTCTTCGCCCGGGGCCACCCTCTCCCGCAAGGGGAGAGGGGCGATCAGTAGGGCAACTCCGCCGGCTGGCCCTCGGGCGTCGGGGGCGGATTGGCTTCGGACTCCAGGTCCGAGGCGGCGCGGGCGAATTCGGCGGCCAGGGTTTCGTAATAGCCGTTGCGGGGGTCGGGCTCGCTTTCGGTCGCCGGGTCGGGCAGCAGCCAGTCGAAGTCGCGGACCGCCAGGTTCTGGTGGGCGGCCATCATGAACCGCCGCCAGATGCTGGCTGGAATGTCGCCGCCGACCACCTTGTTCATCGGCTTGTCGTTGTCGTTGCCGACCCAGACCCCGGTCACATAGTCGGGGGTGAAGCCCACGAACCAGGCGTCGCGCCAGTTCTGGCTGGTGCCGGTCTTGCCGGCCGCCGGCCGGCCGAAGGCGGCGCGTTTGGCGGTGCCCTCGGTGACGACCTTTTTCATCATCTTGACCATCATGCTGGCCCGGCCGACGTCATAGACGTTCAGCGGCGCGGCGGCCTGGCGGGCGAACACCGGGGCGCCGCCCTGGGTGACGATGCGCTCGATCACATAGGGCTCGATCCGATTGCCGCCCAGCTGGAACACCTGGAAGGCCGAGGTCAGTTGCAGCAGGCTGACCTCGTAAGAGCCCAGAGCCACCGACAGGTCGGGGCTGGGCGGAAGGGTGGTGATGCCGAACCGGCGGACCAGTTCGCCGATCGCCGGACCGCCGGCTTCCTGGCCCAGCTTGACGGCGACCGTGTTGGTCGAGGTGACCAGGGCGTGCTCGACGGTCATCGGGCCGCGATAGCCGCCGCCATAGTTTTCGGGCTGCCAGTCGCCGAACTTGACCGGCCCGTCGATGCGGATGTCGGTGGGCAGGACGCCCTTGTCGAGGGCGGCGGCGTAGATGAACGGCTTGAAGGTCGAACCCGGCTGGCGGCGCGCCTGGACGGCCCGGTTGAACGGGCTTTCGATATAGTCCGTGCCGCCCACCATGGCCCGGATCGCGCCGTCCGAGGACAGCGACAGCAGCGCCGCCTGACCGGCCCCGGCCCGTTCGCCGTCGAAGGCGATGGCGTGGCGCACGACCTCGGAGCCCATCTTCTGCAGGCCCGGATCGATGGTCAGGCGCACCACCAGATCGGGGGCGTTCTGGCCGGCGATGCGCACCGCCTCGCTGGTGGCGTAGTCCAGCACCCAGCCGTATTCGCCCTCGTTCTGCACGGCCAGGGGCGAGAGGCGCGGGGTGTCGTCCAGGGCCCGGCTCTCCTGCTCGGCGGTGATCCAGCCTTCCTGGCGCATATTGGCCAGCACCAGCCGCGAGCGGGCCAGGGCGCCGCTCATGTCGCGGGTCAGGGCCAGACGCGAAGGCGCCTTGGGCAGGGCGGCCAGCAAAGCGGCTTCCGACAGGGTCAGCTGGCTGGCGGGCTTGTTGAAATAGGTGCGGGCCGCGCCGTCGACGCCGAAGGTGTTGGCCCCGAAAAACACCCGGTTCAGATAGAGCTCGAGGATCTCGTCCTTGGTCAGCACCTTCTCCAGCGCCCGGGCCATGACCATTTCCTGCAGCTTGCGCTTGGCGGTCCGGTCGGGGGTCAGGAACAGGCCCTTGGCCAGTTGCTGGCTGAGGGTCGAGGCGCCCTGGACGGTGCGCTTGGCCTTGAAATTGACCAGGGCGGCGCGGGCGATGCCGTACAGGTCGATCGGGCCGTGCTTGTAGAAGCGCTTGTCCTCGGCGGCCATGAAGGCCAGCGGCACATAGTTGGGCAGGCCGGCCAGGGTGACGCGCTGGCCATAGCGCGGACCGCGGGTGGCGATCACCTGGCCGTTCTTGTCCTCGAAGCGGATGCCGGGCGCGCGGTTGACCGCGAACAGGGCGTCACGGGTGGGCAACTGCGGCGTGTCGCGCAGATATTTCCACCAGACATAGCCGGCCCCGCCGCCGGCGACGAGCGCGCCCAGCAGCAGGCCGACCAGCAGGGTCTTCCATACCCAGCCAAAACGCCGGGCGCGTTTCTTGGCCTTCTGGTGCGCCAGATCGGCGCGGAACGGCGGCTCGGGCTCTTCCGGCGGCGGCTGGAACGGGTCTTCAGGCGGGGTGGGCGGGGGCGGCGGCGGCGCGCCGAACGCGACCTCCGGCTTCTCCGGCGGCTTGGCGCCTTCTTCGAAACGGTACGGGGGAAGCGTCCAGTCGTTCACGGTTTCGATACGGCCCTGTTTGGTCTCAGCCTAGATTGGGTTTAGGACGCCCTGATGATAGCGCGCAAACCTTTCTGGGAGACGAAGTCGCTCCTGCAGATGACGGTCCCCGAGTGGGAGAGCCTATGCGATGGCTGCGGCCTTTGCTGCCTGGTTCGCTTCGAAGACGAAGATAGCGGCGATGTGATCCCCACACGGGTGCACTGCCAGCTGTTCGATGAGCACCGGTGCACCTGCAAGGACTATGCGAACCGCGCCAAGACCGTGCCCGACTGCGTCAAGCTGACCCCGCACAATATCGAGAAACTGGGCTGGATGCCGCTGTCCTGCGCCTATCGCCGGCTCAACGAGGGCAAGACCCTGCCCGACTGGCACCCGCTGGTCACCGGCGACCCCGACAGCACCCACAAGCAGGGCATTTCGGTGCGCGACCAGACGATCAACGAACTGGCGCTGGAGCACCCCGAGGACGCCATGGAGTTCGTGGCCACCGACCTGATGGAAGACCGCGGCGACGAGCTCTACGAGCCGGACGAGGATTGAGCCGAGATCGCCACTCGCCCCCTCCGCGCTGACGCGCTCCTCCCCCGGAGGGGGAACATGAAGTGCGCCGATCTCATCTTCCCCCTCCGGGGGAAGACGATCGCGCAGCGATCCGTAGGGGGCCAGCGCCGCCCTCGGAAAGTTATCCACAGCCCCCTAGGTCTTCAGATAGGCCAGCGCATGGGCGACAAAGTCGCGTTTGCCCAGCGCCACGCCCTTGTGGCGCAGGATGTCGTAGGCGGTGACGGCGTGGAAATAGAACTGGGGCAGGGCCCAGTCGCGCAGGAACTCCAGGCCGGTCATCTCGAACACCAGATCGCCGGGCAGGGTCAGGGTGATGGTCCGTTCGGCGGCCCCGTCGAAGGCGGCGGCCGGGGCGCTGTTCACGAAGGCGACGGCGGCGGCGATATGGGCCTTCAAGGCCTCGGGCGCATCGCCCTCGGGCCGGCCCGGTCCGGTCAGGCCGGTCAGCTTGGCCACCGCGTCCGTGGCCTGATAGCAGGTGTAGCGCACCTGGGCCGACAGCGGGAACATGTCCGGCGCCAGTCGGGCGGCCAACAGCGTTTCGAGATCGTCGCCCTCGGCCTTGGCCAGGTCGAGACCCTTGTCGAGCTGGACCGACAGGCCCTTGAGCATCTGCAGGAAGGTCGGGACGGCGAGATCGTAGAGCGTCATCACAGCGGTCTCTCCAGGCACACCAGAGGCGGCGTCGGCCGGTCCGGCTGGGTCAGATAGGGCGGGATCGGGCTCAATCCCAGGGCGCCGTCCACCGTGACGGCTTGGGCCAAGCGCGCCGCGCCCCCAAGGTCGTGTCATGCCCCGCGCCTCGGCCGTCAAGGTCCGACCTTGCCCGGCCGATCGCGGCACGGCCTCACCGGTCGACAGAAAAATTCTATCGCCTGAGAGATTTACTGTTTTGGCCGTCAGCTTTGATAGCAATCTTTACCAATAGCTTCGCTGATGGGGATGTTTCGAAGCTAATGAACGAAATTCCGCGATATCATATTTCAGTGGAAACAAACGGCGACTTCAGAGTTCTGCAATATCAGAAGGATTGTAGTTCATGCGCGCCCAGCAAATATTGTTTGTCGAAGACGACGCTCTCGTCGGAATGTCGACAGGCGATTTCATGCGCGGCCAGGGCATTCGCGTGCTGGACGCCCACAGCGCCGCGACCGCCATGACCGTCGTCGACCGCAAGGGCTATCTGTCGGCGCTGGTGACCGACATCGAACTGGGCGCCGGTCAGGACGGCTTCGACATCGCCCGTCAGGCGCGGGCCCTGTACCCGAACCTGCCGGTGGTGTTCGTGTCGGGCACGGCCGCCGCGCGGCACGCGGCCGAGGGCGTCGAGGGCTCGGTGTTCATCCGCAAGCCCTACCACCCCCGCCAGATCCTCGACGCCCTGGCCGGTCTGCGTTTCAGCCGGGCCTGATCGTCCGGGCGGCCGTCGGGCGCCCCGGGACTGACCCCGAGAACGGGGATAAACTGCGCGCGATCCTCCGCGTTCAGCGACTCGAATCCCGAAAAATCAACAACTTGTAACTTTCTCGCGGTCCTGGATCAGAGGCGCCCGCTGCTCCCGTATCTTTGTGTCATGGCCCAGAGAAGCGAGAGAGTTCGGAAGTGGGGCGAGACGCACCAGGACCGGCTGATGACGGAAATGGACGCCGAGTGGAAGATCACCAAGGAGGCGACCGAGGTCGCCGTGGTCGTCCTGTCCAAACGCAAGGCGGAGACCTACGGCACGCATGCCCGCACCACGCGGGCCATCGTGGTCATGGTTCCCGAAGCCAAGCCCGTCGCTAAACCCGCCTCTCGTCCGCCCCCCGAGGAAGAGGCTCCCATGCATGACGATATCCCCGATGACCCGGTCGAACTTCGAGCCGCTGTCGAATCCAAGATCGCTAGCGTTGCTCGGTTCATCGAACTCAAGCGGCGTGATGAGTGCGGCGACGAAGGCGCGCTTGGACGCCATGAGTCCCGAGCAGTTGAAGTGGATCCTCAGCGTCGCTCTGGCTGAGCCACATGTTCATCAGAGCCAGCCTGAAAGCCTCGACTGGTCCGCCTGGTTGATGCTGGGCGGACGCGGCGCCGGCAAGACCTTTGCGGGGGCTCGCTGGATGGTGTGGAGCGCCCTGACCTATCCCAATCTCGCCCTGGTTGGGCCCACCCTGCACGATGTCCGCGAGGTAATGATCGACGGCCCGTCGGGCTTGCGGGCCATGAGTGGCTCGGGGTTCCAGCCCCGCTGGGAAACCTCCCGCAAGCGTCTGGTCTGGCCTAACGGCGCCGTCGCCTACGCCTTCTCGGCCGAGGATCCCGACAGTCTGCGCGGTCCGCAGTTCCACGCCGCCTGGGCCGACGAGTTCTGCGCCTGGCCCAAGCCGGCCCAGACCCTGGCCATGCTGCGCTTTGGCCTGCGGCTGGGGCAGGATCCCCGGCTGGTGGTGACCACCACGCCGCGGCCGATCCGGGCCCTGAAGACCCTGATCGCCGAGCCCGGCGTCGTGGTCACCCGGGCCGGCACCGCGCTCAATGCCGACAACCTGGCCCCGAGCTTTCTGTCCACCTTGCGGGGCCTCTATGGCGGCACCCGCCTGGCGGCCCAGGAACTGGACGGGGTGATCGTCGAGGACGAGGGCGGGCTGTTCCGGGCCGAAGACCTGGCGCGCTGCCGGGGCGCGCGTCCGGCGCGCTTGGACCGGGTGGTGGTGGCGGTCGACCCGCCGGCCACCGCCACCGGCGACGCCTGCGGCGTGGTGGTGGTGGGCCGGCTCGAGGGCCGGGCCTTCGTGCTGGCCGACCGCTCGGCCAAGGGCCTGTCGCCGCAGGGCTGGGCTTTACGCGCCGTGGCCGCCGCCCGTGAGTTCGGCGCCCACGCCCTGGTGGCCGAGGCCAATCAGGGCGGCGACATGGTCCGCGCCGTCCTGGCCCAGGCCGACCCGCCCTGCGCGATCAAACTGGTCCGCGCCGCGCTGGGCAAGCGGGCCCGGGCCGAACCGGTGGCCGCGCTCTATGAACAGGGCCGGGTGATCCACTGCGGGGCGTTCCCGGCCCTGGAGGAAGAACTGATGGGCCTGGGAACCGCCGACCCCGGCCACAGCCCCGACCGCGCCGACGCCCTGGTCTGGGCGGTCAGCGCTTTGATGCTGGGGGTGGGGAGAAGTCCGAGGCTTAGGGCGTTGTGACCAGTTCCTCCCCCTCTGGGGGAGGTGGCCCGGAGGGCCGGAGGGGGGTGGCACGGCTTAGGCCGCGAAAGCCCCCTCAGTCGCTCCGCGACAGCTCACCCAGAGGGGGAGCAGCTTGTTCCGCCAGATCCTCCCCCTCTGGGGGAGGTGGCCCGGAGGGCCGGAGGGGGTTGGCGCCGACATAGTCCAGAATGCTCAAAGCCGCTCCGTCGGGCGACGCCAACACGTCACGAGCGGGGATGCGCAGCGTCCGGATCCCGCGCTCGGCGAACCATCGGTCCCGGACCGCATCCCTTTGCGGACGATCATCCAGGGCGTGCAGCTCGCCATCGACCTCGACGGCCAACTGCTTCGCCGCGCAGTAGAAATCCAGAATATAGGGCCCCAACGGATGCTGTTTGCGAAAATGCAGGCCGTTCAGTCGGCGACCCTTCACGAAAAGCCACAACAGCACTTCGGGTAGCGTCAGTTCGCGTCGCAGGCGCTGGGCGATCAGCCGGGTTCTTAGCGGCGCTTGCATTGGTTTCTCCGGCGCGGGCCCCCTCCGGCCCTCCGGGCCACCTCCCCCAGAGGGGGAGGATCTTGGTCGAGCCAGCGACGCAACCCTAACATGTTCACCATATGTTCTCAACCGCGAGGCCCCCATGCCGCTGTTCCGCAAACCCCGCCCGCCCGAGGTGAAAGACTCCCGCGCCGCCCGGCTGATCGCCCTGACCACCGGCGGTCGGCCGCAGTGGACGCCGCGCGACTATGCCGCTCTCGCCGCCGAGGGGTTCGGCAAGAACCCTGTGGCCTATCGCTGCGTGCGGATGATCGCCGAGGCCGCCGCCGCCACACCGCTGGCGGTGTTCCACGACGGCCGCCGCGCGCCCGACCATCCGCTGCAGGCCTTGATCCATCGACCCAATCGCGAGCAGGGCGGGCCCGATCTGATGGAGGCGTTCTTTGGCAACCTGCAGGTGGCCGGCAATGGCTATCTGGAGGCGGCGGGGGAGGGGGCTCAGCCCGATGAGCTGTACGCCCTGCGCCCCGATCGCATGACCCTGGTCCCCGGCCCGCGCGGCTGGCCCCTGGCCTATGACTATCAGGCGGCCGGGCGCACCGCGCGGATCGGCCGTGACGCCGACGGCTGGCTGCCGGTGCTGCATCTGAAACTGTTCAACCCCACGAACGACCATTATGGCCTCTCGCCCCTTGAGGCGGCGGCCTTCGCCATCGACGTGCACAACGCCTCCAGCGCCTGGAACAAGGCCCTGCTGGACAACAGCGCGAGGCCGTCGGGGGCCCTGGTCTATTCGAACCGCGAGGCCGGGGATCGCCTGTCCGACGAGCAGTTCGAGCGGCTGAAGGCCGAGCTGGCCGGCGTCCATTCCGGCGCGGCCAATGCCGGCCGGCCGCTGTTGCTGGAAGGCGGGCTCGACTGGCGGGCCATGTCCCTGACCCCGGCCGAGATGGATTTCACCGACGGCAAGCACGCCGCCGCCCGCGAGATCGCCCTGGCCTTCGGCGTGCCGCCGCAGATCCTGGGCGTACCCGGCGACGCCACCTACGCCAATTACCGCGAGGCCAACGCCGCCTTCTGGCGCCACACCGTGGCGCCGCTGGTCGAGCGGGCGGCGCGGGCGATGACCGCCTGGCTGGCCGTGAAGTTCCCCGGCGCCCGCCTCGCCCCCGACCTCGACGCCGTCCCCGCTTTGTCGGCCGAACGCGACGCCCTGTGGGCGCGGCTGGAGGGGGCGAGCTTTCTGACGCTGGAGGAGCGGCGGCGGCTGGCGGGGCTCGACGGCTAGCTCAGCAGGGCCCCCTCCTGGCTGCTGCGCAGCCGTCCTCCCCCGGAGGGGGAAGATGAACCGCGCCAACTCATCTTCCCCCTCCGGGGGAGGACGGCTGCGCAGCAGCCCGTAGGGGGCAAGTCCCCCGAACAAGGACCCAGAAAATGACCACCCCCAACCGCTGGCGGCTGGACCGTCAGGTCTCGGTCGCCCTGATCGTCGCCGTCGCCCTGCAGGCCGCCGCCGCCCTGATGTGGGCCGGGCGGGCCTCGGCGCGGATCGACGACATGCAACGCCGCCTCGACCTGCAGGCGCCGGTCGCCGAACGCCTGGCCCGCCTGGAGGAACAGGCCATCGCCAGCCGCGCGGCCCTGCAGCGGATCGAAGCCAAGCTGGAGCGCTAAAGCTCATCACTGGCCCCCACCGGACCGCTTCGCGGTCGTCCGCCCCCGGAGGGGGCGGATGAGATCATCTTCCCCCTCCGGGGGAGGAGGGCCGCAGGCCCGGAGGGGGCCAGTCAACGATCAAAGGACCCCCATGACCGACGCCCTCACCATCGAAGGCTACGCCTCGCTGTTCTGGACCCGCGACCTCAATGACGACGTCACCGCCGCCGGGGCCTTCGCGGCCAGCCTGGCCGAGACCGGCGTCGAAGGCGTCAAGATGCTGCACCAGCACGACGACGCCGAGCCGATCGGCGTCTGGGACGAGGTCTTCGAAGACGCCCGCGGCCTGTTCGTCCGTGGACGGATCCTGCGCGCCACGCCTCGCGGCCGCCTCGTCGCCGCCCTGGTCGAGGCCGGGGCGCTGGACGGCCTGTCGATCGGCTTTCGCCAGGTGAAGGCGCGGCAGGACGGAGCCTTGCGGGTGCTGACCCGGGTGGAGCTCTGGGAGGTGTCGGTGGTGACGTTTCCGATGCTGCCCCAGGCGCGGCTGCGCGTGGTGGGCGCCTGACCAAGAGATCCTCCCCCTCCGGGGGAGGTGGCCCGAAAGGGCCGGAGGGGGCCGCGCGGCCTAGGCAGCATTCGCCCCCTCAGTCGGCTCCGCCGACAGCTCCCCCAGAGGGGGAGTATCTGCTTTTCAACGGAGAACTCCATGAAAGAGACCAAACACGTCCCGGCCGCGCCGGGCGCGATGCTGCACGAGGTGCTGGCGGCGTTCGAGAGCTTCAAGGCCGCCAACGACCAGCGGCTGTCGGCCATCGAGACCAAGCGGGCCGATGTGCTGCTGGAGGAGAAGGTCAACCGCATCGACGAGGCGATCAGCCGGGCCCAGGACCGCCTGGACCGCGCGCTGAGCGACGCCCGAAGACCCTCTCTTGGCGTTGATGCGCCGCTGGCGCATGTGGACGAGCGCAAGGCCGCCTTCGACCGCTATATCAAGACCGGCGAGACGCCCGCCTTGCTGCTGGAGGCCAAGGGCCTCTCCGAAGGCGTCGCCACGGCCGGCGGCTATGTGGCCCCGCCGGAGCTGGAGCGCTCGATCCTGCGGCGCCTGGCGGCGACCAGCCCCATGCGGGAGATCTGCCAGGTGCGCACCATCGGCTCGGGCACGTTCCGCAAGCCGGTGTCGCCCGCCGGCCTGGCCGCCGCCTGGGTGGCCGAGACCGCCGCCCGGCCCGAGACCACGGCCCCGACCCTGGACGTGATCGACTTCCCGGCCGGCGAGCTCTATGCCAGCCCCGCCGCCACCCAGGCCCTGCTGGACGACGCCTATGTCAGCATCGACGAGTGGCTGGCCGAGGAGGTGCAGGACGCCTTCGCCGCCCAGGAGACCACGGCCTTCGTCACCGGCGACGGGATCAACAAGCCCAAGGGCCTGCTGGCCTATACCGCCGCGCCGGACGCCTCCTACACCTGGGGCCAGGTCGGCTATCTGGCCACCGGCGTGGCGGGCGGCTTCGCGGCGGCCAACCCGACCGACAGGCTGATCGACCTGATCTACGCCACCAAGACCCAGTACCGTCAGAACGCCCGCTTCGTGCTCAACCGCCGCACGGTCAGCCTGGTGCGCAAGTTCAAGGACAGCCAGGGCAACTATATCTGGAACGCCGCCCTGCAGCCGGGCCAGTCGGCCAGCCTGCTCGGCTTCCCGGTCACCGAGATCGAGGCCATGCCCGACGTCGCCGCCAACGCCCTGGCCATCGCCTTTGGCGACTTCGAGAAGGGCTATCTGATCGTCGACCGGGCCGGGGTGCGGGTGCTGCGCGACCCCTATTCGGCCAAGCCGCACGTGCTGTTCTACACCACCAAGCGCGTCGGCGGCGGCGTGCAGAACTTCGACGCGGTGAAGCTGCTGAAGTTCGCGGTTTCGTAGAACCCACCACTTGCCCCCACCGGGCCGCTGCGCGGCCGTCCGCCCCCG
>JAHINZ010000337.1 GCA_018895795.1 Alphaproteobacteria bacterium | reverse complement strand
CGTGGTCTCGAGCGCGCGCCTTGAGCAGCAACAGATCAGCAGCGTCGAAAACCTGCCGCTCGTCTCCCCAAGCCTGTCCTTCAACGACGCCAACAGCGCCCGGGGCCAGGGCCTCAGCATCCGCGGCGTCGGCACCCTCAGCTTCAGCGACGGCGTCGAGCCCAGCGTCTCGACCGTGGTCGACGGGGTGGTCCTGGGCCGCCAGGCGATGTCGGTGTTCGACCTGATCGACATCGACCACATCGAGATCCTGCGCGGTCCGCAAGGCACGCTGTTTGGCAAGAACGCCTCGGCGGGCGTGCTCAGCATCGTGACCCAGCGCCCCTCCAACCAGTTTGGCGGCGCCTATGGCCTCACCCTCACCGACCAGGGCGAGCGCAAGGTGCGCGGCACCGTCACCGGCCCGTTGATCGACGGCAAGCTGGCCGGCCGCTTGACGGCCTATTACAGCGGTTACGACGGCTACGTGAAGAACGTCACCACCGGCTCGGATCTGAACGACCGCAAGCAGTCCGGCGTGCGTGGCAAGCTGCTCTTCACCCCGACCGGCACGCTCGATATCGTCGCGATCGCCGACTATTCGAGGAGCTCGGGCGCCTGCTGCGCGCCGACGATCCGCTCGGTGACCGCCAACAACCTGTATTTCGGCAAGACCTACGCTTCCCTGGTTGGCGTCACGCCCAGCAAGGACAATGAGACCACCGCCGCCGGCGTCGACTCCGTCAACAACCAGAACAGCGCCGGGGCCTCGATCGAGGCCAACCAGCAGTTGGGTGAGTTTACCGTGACCTCGATCACGGCGTTCCGGCACTTCCACGTCTATGACAATATCGACTCCGACCTGATCGCCCTGAACCTGTTGGATCTGAACAACGCCAACCAGCAGCAGAACCAGTTCACCCAGGAGTTACGGATCACCTCGCCCAAGGGCGAGCGGCTCGAATATGTCGCGGGTCTCTACTATTTCTTTCAGGGCCTGAAGACCCGGACCCAGTCCGCCGGCACCTTGGGCGCGGTCCCCGCCGGTCTCTATTTGGGTAGCCAGGTCGATCGCGGCATTCACACCGAGAACGCCTCGATCTTCGGCCAAGCGACCTTTCACGTCACGGACAAGTTCGCCCTGATCGCCGGCGGTCGCTACACCAGCGAGTCCATGAGCGCCTATTTCCGGCGCAAGATGCTGCCCGGCGCCCTGGCCCCCGCACCGGCCTCGGTGGCGGGCGGCCCGCTGGTCGCCGAAGGCTTGAAGTCGGACCAGAGCAAGGTTTCCACGCGTCTGGGCGTACAATACGACATCGCCCCGGACCTGATGGTTTATGCGAGCTATTCGCGCGGCTTCAAGGGCGCGGCCCTGAACCTGCTGAACTTCCTGACCGCAGCCCAGGTCGCGTCCGGCGGCTATCTGGTGCCGCCGGAAATCCCCACCGCCTATGAGGCCGGCCTGCGTGCGGCATTCCTCGACCGCCGCCTGCAGGTCAACGCCACGGTGTTCAACGAGACCTTCAAGGGCTTCCAGGCCACGGCCTACGACGCCCTGACCCAGAGCAATACCCTGACCAGCGCCGGCGAACTGCGCTCGCGCGGAGTCGAGCTGGAGGCCCTGGCGGCGCCGGTCCGAGGCCTGACCCTGTCGGCGAACCTGGCCTATACCGACGCGACCTTCACCGACTTCGCCAACGCCCCCTGCTACGCGGGTCAAATGCTGATCTCGGGCGGAGGCTGCCACGCCGTGGGCGCGACCTTCGTCCAGGACCTGAAGGGCGCACGGCTCAATAACGCGCCGGAATGGGCCTATACGCTCAGCGCGTCGTACACCCGCCCGCTGGGCTGGCATGACCTCAACGGCTTCGTCGACGTCAACTACGCCTACCGCGGCAAGGTCAATTTTGGCCTCAACCAGGACCCCAACACGGTCCAGAACGGCTTCGGGGTGGCCAGTCTGAACCTCGGCGTCCAGGCCCCGGGCCAGGGCCTGCGGCTGGCGCTGTTCGCCCGCAACCTGTTCGACGAGCATTACGCCTCGTTCATCTACCCCAGCTCGTTCCAGTCCGGGAACACCTCGACCCCGGCTGGCTACAGTCAGTTCTTCGGCCAGGCCGCGCGCCGCACCGTCGGCGTCGCGCTCAGCGGCAAGTTCTAGAGTCCTGCAGCGGAGTAAGCGCATGCATCGCCGAGATCTTCTCAAGGGCTGCGCTGCGGGCGCGCTCGCCGCCACCCTTCCCGGGGCGGCGCGAGCCGCCGCTCCGGTGCGGCTCCCCAACTTCATCGTCGTCCTGTGCGACGACCTTGGCTACGGCGACACCAGTGTCTATGGCCCCTCCGCCATCAAGACGCCCGCGATCGAGCGGATGGCGCGCGAAGGCGTAGTCCTGACCGACTATTATGCGCCCGCCAACCTGTGTACGCCCTCGCGCGCCGGCCTGCTGACCGGCCGCTATCCGGTGCGCACCGGGCTCGGCTACGAGGTCATCATGCAGGAGGACGATCGGGGCCTGCCGCTCAGCGAAGTGACGATCGGCAAGGCGCTGAAGCCTCACTACGCCACGGCCCTGATCGGCAAATGGCACCTGGGCCACCGGGGCGCGGCCTGGCCGCCGACCAAGCATGGCTTCGATCAGTTCTTCGGCATCCCCTACAGCCACGACATGGCCCCGCTGGCGCTTTTCGAGACCAGGGCCGGATCGGACGAAGAGATCCAGAGCCCCGTCGATTTCCCACAGTTGCAACAACGCTTTTTCGAGCACGCCGAACGGTTCATCGACGACAATAAGGACCGGCCATTCTTCCTCGAACTGGCGCTCAGCGCCCCCCATCTCCCCTCACATCCGCGCGATCCCTTCAACAACAAGACCGCGGCCGGTCCCTATGGCGCGGTGGTGGCCGAGATCGACTCCATCATGGGTCGGTTGATGGACAAGCTGCGCGGGCTGAATCTCGAACGCGACACGCTCGTCATCTTCACGTCCGACAACGGTCCCTGGTTCGAGGGGTCTCCAGGCGGACTTCGCGATCGCAAGGGCGGCGGCGGCTATGACGGCGGCTTGCGCGTGCCGTTCATCGCCTGGCGCCCCGGAACGCTGCCCGCCGGCAAGCGCACCAGCGCCATCGCTTCCGGCGTCGACCTGCTGCCGACCTTCTGCGCCATGGCCGGCCTGCCGCCGCCCAAGGATGCCACCCTGGACGGTCTCGACGTCACCGCCGTGCTGAAGGGCGGCAAGGCCTCGCCCCATGAGGACCTGGTCCTCTTCAACAACGAGGTCCCGGTCGCCTTGCGCACCCAACGCTGGAAGTATGTCGCCAGCGGCTACTATCGCGGCGCGTTCCTGCCCTACAGCCTGTTCGGTTACGAGGAGCTCTACGACCTCCAGGCCGATCCGGGCGAAAACTACAGCGTCGCGGTCAACCATCCCGAGGTCGCCAAGGCGATGCGGGAACGCTTGCAGGCCGCGCGCCAGACCTTCGCCCCTTTCAAGCACGCCGAGCCGCCGCCGGTCTTTAAGGCCATGCGCGCTCAATTCGAACACCTGCAGGACTGATCGGTCCGCACCGCAGAGACGGGGAAATCCTCATGCCGACCTTCAACCACAAGGCCGCCCGCGCGCCGTCGCTTCTGGCCCTGACGGCCGCTATGGCCCTGGCGCCGCTGGCCCAGGCCGCCCAGCCGGCGCCGCCCTGGATGAACCCAAAGCTCGGTCCAGACGAACGCGCTCGGCTGGTCGAGCGCGAGATGACCCAGGACGAGAAGTTGGCCTTGGTGCGCGGCCGGTTCGGCGCGGCCTTCAAGGGCGCACCGCCGCCGCTGGATGTGAAACCCGACGGAGCCCTCGGCTCGGCCGGCTACGTGGCCGGCATCCCGCGCCTAGGCTTGCCGGCCCTCCAGGAAAGCGACGCCGGGCTGGGCGTCGCCAATGGCGGCCATATGCGCCCCGGAGACGAGGCCACCGGCCTGCCCTCGGGCCTGGCGACGGCGGCGAGCTGGAACCCCGCCCTGGCCCGCGAAGCCGGCGCGATGATCGGAGCCGAAGCGCACGCGAAGGGATTCAACGTCTTGCTGGCGGGAGCCGCCAACCTGACCCGTGATCCCCGCAACGGCCGCAACTTCGAATATGCCGGCGAAGACCCGCTGCTATCCGGCGTCATGGTCGGTGAGGCCATCGCCGGCGTGCAGAGCGCCCATGTCATCTCGACCACCAAGCACTTCGCGATCAACGCCCAGGAGACCGGCCGCAATGTCGTCTCCTCCGACATCGACGAGAAGGCGCTGCGCGAGTCCGACCTCCTGGCGTTCGAGATCGCCATCGAGCGCGGCCAGCCGGGTTCGGTGATGACCGGCTATAACCGCGTCAACGGCCTCTATGCGTCCGAAAGCCCCTATCTGCTGACCAAGGTTCTCAAGGGAGACTGGCGCTTCCCGGGCTGGGTGATGTCGGACTGGGGCGGCGTGCACAGCACGGTCGCGGCGGCCAATGCGGGCCTGGACCAGCAGTCGGGCCAGGCCTTTGATCAACTGCGCGCCACCGTCTTACAGGCGGTCGGCGGCAAGTTGCCCCCCGCGCAGGCCGACTTCTTTGGCGCCCCCCTTCGCGAGGCCTTGGCCAGCGGCGCGGTGTCCCAGGCCCGGCTGGACGACATGGTCCATCGCATCCTGCGCACCATGTTCGACAAGGGCGTCGTCGATCATCCGGCGACGCCGCGCGCGGTCGACCGCGCGGCCCATGCCGACATCGCTCGCCGCGCGGCTGAACAAGGCATCGTGCTGCTGAAGAACGACGGCGGACTGCTGCCCCTGACCGCCTCGGCCAAGCGCGTCGCGGTGATCGGCGGCCACGCCGACCTCGGCGTTCTGTCGGGCGGCGGCTCGTCCCAGGTCATCCCCTATGGCGGGACCACTCTGGAGCTCCCGGTGACCACCGGCGTGGCCGCGGCCTTCTCCAAGATCACCTATGGCGGCGAGGCGCCGTTGAAGGCCCTGGCCGACGCCGCGCTTGCCACGATCGTCGAGTTCGCCAGCGGCCAAGATCTCGCTCAAGCCACCGCTCTGGCTGCCCGCTCGGATGTCGTGGTCGTGTTCGCCGGCCGCTGGCAGAGCGAGGGCGACGACTCCGTCGACCTGTCGCTGGGCGAGGGCCAGGACGCCTTGATCTCGGCCGTGGCCAAGGCCAATCCCAAGGTTGTGGTGGTGTTGCAGACAGGCAATCCGGTCGCCATGCCCTGGTTGGGCGAGGTCGGCGCCGTGATCGAGGCCTGGTTCCCCGGCTCGCAAGGCGGGGCGGCCATCGCCAATGTCTTGACGGGCAAGGTCAATCCCTCGGGCAAACTGCCGATGACCTTTCCCGTCGACGAGCGCCAGCTGCCGCGCCCGAAGATCGACGGCCTGGGCATGCCGACCGTTCCGTTCTTCGGTGTCTTCCAGCCATTCTCGGCGCGCTATCAGGAAGGCGCGGACGTCGGTTATCGCTGGTTCGCGCGAACCAACGCCAAGCCGTTGTTCCCGTTCGGACACGGCCTGTCCTACACACGCTTCACCTACGCCAACTTGGCCACGGCCGCCGGTTCGCCTTTGACCGTCTGGGTCGAGGTCGCCAATAGCGGCGCGCGCGACGGCGTCGAGATCGCCCAACTCTATGTCACGCCCCCGGGGGCGACGGCGCGCCTCGCGGGCTGGGCCCGTGTTCCGCTCAAGGCCGGCGAACGCAAGTCGGTCCAGATTATCGCCGAGCCGCGGACCTATTCGGAGCACACCGACAAGGGCTGGATCTTGCCGCAGGGCGACTATGCGATCACGGTCGGCGGATCGTCGGTGGACACCGGCCTATCGACGAGGGTCCGCCTCAAGCCCGACTAGGGCGAGAGCCGGGGCGCCGTCCAGCCCATGCTCAGTTTGAGGATTTGTCCGCAACCTGACGTGCGCATCGGGTTTCGTTAGTGAACGAACAGCGCTACGCGAAGCTTCACCGAAACTCACCGGCGCTCCGTCTCCCATGATCACAGCCGACGACCATTGGCCCGCGACCCTGCAACGCGTCGTCGCCGCGCTCGATTTCAAGGTCCCGGACGCCAGGGCGGTGAAGCCGATCATGGAGATCAAGGTGCGCCAGGATATCCAAAACCTGCCCGCCCTGATCCAGACCGCCGTCCGGGCGACGATCGAGATCGATCATTGGATCGCCCTGGAGCGTCTGGAAATACCGGTCGACCGTGAGGCGATCCTGGCGCGCAAGGACTTGGCGCGGGCGCTGGCGAATGAGCCGCCCGGCAGCAGGCAATCGCCCTTCACCAGCGGCTACGACGCCGCCTATCGCCTGCGCCTGGGGCAACTGGTCTGGGTCGCCATCGCGGACCATCCACGGCGGCGCCTAGAGGAACTGGCTTCGGCGAGACCCCGATAGACCCTACCAGGCGCCGACATTCGGCATCGACGCCCAAGGCTCGGCGACGGGCAAATTGCCGTCCTGCAGCAGTTCAACCGAGATATTGTCGGGCGAACGAACAAACGCCATGTGCCCGTCGCGCGGCGGACGATTGATCGTCACGCCCATGTCCATCAGCCGTTGGCAGGTCTGGTAGATGTCGTCGACGCGGTAGGCCAGATGGCCGAAATTGCGCCCGCCGTCATAGGCCTCGGGGTCCCAGTTGAAAGTCAGTTCGACCAGGGGCGCCTGGCGCGCCTTGGCCAACTCGACGTCTTCCGGCGCGGCCAGGAACACCAGGGTGAACCGGCCCTTGTCGTTTTCCACTCGGTACATCTCGGTCAGGCCCAGGCCTTCGCAGTAGAACCGCAGAGAGGCGTCCAGATCGAGGACGCGGACCATGGTGTGCAGATAGCGCAAGGTGAGACTCCTGAACCGATTGACGCGCCCGATATAGCGCCGCGCGGGCCTCGGGCGAAAGCCTCATCAGACGGGCGCGCGATCCCGGGTCTGGCGTCGCCAGAGTGTCGCGTACTCGCCGCCCGCCGCCAGAAGCGCGGCATGGGGACCGCGCTCGACGATCTTGCCGCGCTTCAGGACCACGATCTCATCGGCGTCGACAATGGTCGACAGGCGGTGGGCGACGACCAGCGTGGTCCGCCCGGCCCGAGCCTTGCGCAGGGTCTCCTGGATCGCCGCCTCGGTGCGACTGTCCAGGGCGCTGGTCGCCTCGTCCAGGATCAACACCCGGGGCTGGGCCAGCAGCGCTCTGGCGATGCCCACGCGCTGACGTTCGCCGCCCGACAGCTTCAACCCGCGCTCACCCACCTTGGTGGCCATGCCTTCGGGCAGGTTGCGGATGAACTCCCCCAGTTCAGCGGCTTCCGCCGCGGCCCAGATCTCGGACTCGCCGGCCTCCGGCCGACCAAAACCGATATTGCTGAGCAGGGTCTCATTGAACAGGGCCACATCCTGCGGCACCAGGGCGACCGCGCGCCGCAACGACGCCTGGCGCAGGTTCCTGAGGTCATGACCATCCAGGGTTAGCCGGCCCGCCTGCGGATCAATCATCCGCAACGCCAGGCGCACGAGCGTGGTCTTGCCCGCGCCAGACGGCCCGACAATCGCCACCGTGGTTCCCGGCGGGATCGAGAAGCTGACATCGTTCAGCCCCTCCGATCGCGCGCCATGCCGGAACGACACCGCCTCGAACACGACGGCCCCGCCGCGCTGGTCGGCGCACGGCGGCAGGTCAATGGCGTCGGCCGCGTCGGCGACATCGGCGGTCTGCCGGCGAAGGTCGAGCATGGCCTCCATGTCGATGAAGGATTGGCGGATTTCACGGTAGGCGAAACCCAGGATATTCAGCGGCGCATACAGATTGATCAGGATCAGAATGGCGGCGGTGACGTCGCCGGGGCCCATGCGGCCCGCCGAAGCCTCGACGCCCGCCAACACCGCCATAACGCCAAGACCCACGCTCATCACCGCCGATTGCACGACGTTGAGCATGGTCAGAGAATTGGTCGCCTTGATCTGCGCGTCGCCATAGACGTCCAGCGCGCCCTGATAACCCCCGACGGCCCGGTCCTCGCCGCCGAAGGATTTGACGGTCTCGTAGTTGATCAACGAGTCCACCGCCCGGCCGGCCGCCTCGGCGTCGGCCTCGTTGAGCGCGCGGCGATGGCCGATCCGCCAATCGGAAATGGCGAAGGTGATGTAGCCGTAGACGCCGACGGTCAGCAGGGCGATGGCCGCGAAGCGCCAGTCATAGGCCTTGGCCAACACGACGGCGGCCATGATCAGTTCGACCGCAGTCGGCGCCAGGTTGAAGACCAGGCTGCGCAGCAGGAAGTCCATCGACCGCGCGCCGCGATCAATCACCCGCGACAGCGAGCCTGTGCGCTTGGACTGGTGAAAATCGATCGACAGCGACAGCGCGTGGGCGAAGGTTTCCACCGCCGCCCGGTTCTGCGCGGCCTGGGCCACCGGCGTGAAGATCGCGTCCCGCGCCTGCGGCGCCGCCGAGGACACGAAGCGCACCAGGGCCCAGCCCCCCGCCAGGGCGGCGAAGGTCCAGGTCAGGCTGGACACCGCCCCATGGCCGGCCGCAAGGCGGTTGACGGCCGCGCCCAACAGCAACGGCGCCAGCACGCCCAGCGCCTTGCCGATCAGCGTCAGGCCGAGCGCCAGACTGACCCGCCAGCGCAGGCCCGGCGCGTTGGAGCGCAGCACCAGGCGAACCAGGTCGCCCATCGCGCCCCAGAACTGTATCTTGGCCGCCGGGGGCGCGACGGCGCCCGGCACGGCCGCGCGCGCCGAGGGCGCAGATCCGAATCCCCTCACCGCGACGCCCCCTCAAGGATCAGAGTGGTCTGAACGCCGCCGCCCGGCGTCAACCAGTCGACTCGCCAGCCCGTATCGATGCGCTGGGCGCGAAAGGGGCCATTTTCAAAAGGCGCGGCGCCCGAGATCGTGACGCTGATCTTCTGTTCACCGCCCTCCCCGCTGACCTGAATGTCGTGCGCGCCGCCCCTGAGCGGTTCGCTCAGGGAGAGGAAGAAGCGCCCGTCATCGCTGGCCTGGCCGACGGCGCGCGGCGTGCGATCGACGCGGACGCCAAGCCCCGCGCCGGGCGCGGCCATCCCCGAGATCACCGCGCCGCCTTCGGGGTCCACGTCGACCGCCAGGATCTCGGGCGAGGACGATCCCGACGCCAGGCGCCAGGCGCCCGCCCCGGCGCGCAACAGCGCCACATCGGCTTCGGGCGTGATCAAGACATAGCCCTCGGCCTGAACCGTTCGTCCGGCGTGAGTCATCGACAGACCATAGAGGCGAACGCGATCGCTCGCTGGAACAGAGAGGCTCCAATGCCCCGCGGCGTCGGCCTGACCCATGATCGCTTCGCCGGTCGGGGCGCCCAGCCTGACCCGAGCATCGGGCGCGCCGACCCCTCGCAGGGTCAGGCCTGTCGACCTGTGGTCGACCTGCTCCACCCGGGGCGGCGCGATATAACCCGCCTCGACAGCGTCGGTATGGACGGCCGGCGGCGCGGTCTTTGGCCGCCATTCATCCTGGCCTGACCCGTCGCAGGCCGAGAGGGCGAGACTCGACCAGGCTAAAACGCCGATAATGCCGCCTCGGGCGAGCATCGACTTGAAACGGGCGGTGCGAATCCTGATC
This sequence comes from Alphaproteobacteria bacterium, assembly GCA_018895795.1. Taxonomy (GTDB): domain Bacteria; phylum Pseudomonadota; class Alphaproteobacteria; order Caulobacterales; family Caulobacteraceae; genus Caulobacter. The sequence continues at coordinate 6,147 of JAHINZ010000337.1, read as the reverse complement.
ATGCGGCGCTCTTGCCGGCGCGGTGATCCGCGCCGGCTTTTACATAGGTGGCCCGCCGTCGCGGCGCGCGCAGTTTTTTCTGGAGTGAACGACGATGCCCGATGAGTCTAGACGCCTGGACTCCGTCTGCGTCTACTGCGGTTCCTCCAACGACGCCGATCCCGCGTTCATCGCCGCCGCCCGCGCCATCGGGGTCAGTTTCGCCCAGGCGGACATCAAGCTGATCTATGGCGGCGGCGGCGTCGGCCTGATGGGCGCCGCGGCGCGCGGCGCGTATGAGACGGGCGGACAAGTCCTGGGGATCATTCCCCAGTTTCTGACCGGACGCGAGCAGCCGTTCGATGACGTCGAGACCATCATCGTCGACAATATGCATGAGCGGAAAATGCTGATGTTCGAGCGCGCAGACGCCTTCGTCGTTCTGCCCGGCGGCATCGGCACGCTGGAAGAGATCATTGAACTTCTGTCGTGGCGACGGCTGGACTTGCACAAGAAGCCGATCGTGTTCCACAACCCGCGCGGCTTTTGGGACCCGCTCTTCAGCCTCCTCAAGCACACGATAGACGAGGGCCTGACTCCCCCGACCCTGGCCGATTGCTGGCGTTCCGTGGAAAAAGCGGAGGATGTGGTGCCTGCCCTGTTGTCATGGGACGCGGATTTCTATCAAAGCGACCCTCAAACAAGCGTTCGGCTGTTGACTTAGTTTCGAAACGCAACGCAAGTTTACAACTTGGCCGACCTCCCCGGCGGCCGAGGGGATAGAGGAAACAGTCATGCGTATTTTTCTGACAACGCTTATCGCGGCGTCCGCCTTGTCGACCGCTGCCTTCGCCGCTGAAGGCGCGGTGCTGAAGCTGAAGGCGCCCGCCAAGGTTGCGAGCCTGATCCAGGACGGCGCCGCCTGGCGCTGCACCAATGACATCTGCGCCGCTCCGCAGGTCAAGGCCCTGCCGATCGGTCGCGCCTGCCGCAAGATCGCCGCCGAACTGGGCGCCGTGGCGTCCTTCAACTATCGCGGCGAAGAACTCGACGCCGCGGGCCTCGCCGACTGCAACACGGCCGCCAAGCCGTAAGACACGCACTTACACACTATCGAAACGCCGATCAGGCGGCTCGCGTGAAGACGCGGGCCGCCTGTTTTCTTAGGCGTCAGCCACCTTTGCGGCCGTCCCGCCGCGGCGGCGGGGCCGAGGGTTTGGGCTTGGGCGCTCCCCCGACCAACATGCCGCCCAATAGGGCGAAGGACAGCATGGCGTGGTTCATCTTCGATACGATCATGGCGGCGTCTCCCAGACAGGCCAATGGGACCAGGAGACGCGCGCGGCTTACAGGGGCGGTCCCCTCCTAGTCGTCAGCGCGTCGCGGAAAAGCTTGCTGCGAACTTGAAGTTTCGCAAGCATTTTTATTCAGCATACTGACCATATCAGCGCACGGAACATCGCCTGTCACCCTTGACGGAAGGATGAATTTTTAGTCCGTATACATACCTCTTTCTCTTCGTGTGGCGTCACGCTTTCAGCCGCGCCTTCCCAGGCCTCGATGACGGTTTTCGCCTCGCACACCACACCCGCTGCGGCGCGCGGGATCGCCGGGCCTGCCCAGCCGATCGTCCCCGCCGCCAGTTCAGGCGCGTCGGCGCAAAGCCTTAGCCGGCCCGCGATCCTTTGCGGCATAACGCTTCCCTGAATGTCGGGATCATTGGCGACCCTGCCGACGAACAGGTCCAGGGCCGCTTATCGTTGAAACGCGGCGAGCCTGGCCTGGCGCGCCGGATCCATCAGCAGGCGCGCATTGGCCTCCACCAGAGCGACCGCGTCTTCAGTCATCACCGGCTGATCGCCCTGGCCCTAACCCGTCATCCGCTAGCGCCTTCCAGGCGATCAAGGGAGTGAACAAGAATCCCAGTCCGGCTGGGGCGACAATTTGGGAGCGGCGACGAAAAAGCCGCCCGCGTCGGCATGACGCAGGCGGCTCCTTCATTTTCAACCGATCTTCCGTGGGCGTCTTCGCCCCCGTCGCTAGGCGGCGGTGTCGAACGACAGCGATTCGTAACGCTTCAGGTGATGGTCCACCGAGCCGAACTGGCCCTCGATCATCGAGGCGCGCTTGAAGTAGTGGCCGATGGCCAGCTCGTCGGTCATGCCCATGCCGCCGTGGATCTGGATGGCGTTCTGGCCCACGAACCGACAGGCGCGGCCGATCTGCACCTTCATGGCCGAAACGGCCTGGGCGCGGGTGGCGGCGTCCTCGTCGATCTTGATCGTCGCCATATAGGTCATCGACACGGCCTGCTCGACATTGATGAACATGTCGACCATCCGATGCTGCAGCACCTGGAAGTTGGCGATGGCGGTGCCGAACTGCTTGCGCTGACGCGCGTAGTCCAGCGTGTTTTCGTGCAGCTTGCGCAGCACGCCGGCGGCTTCGGCGCCGACGGCGGCCGTGGCCTCGTCGATCACCTTGTCGACCAGAGGCAGGCCCTCGCCCTCGACGCCGATCAGGGCGTCGGCCGGGACCGACACGTTCTCGAAATAGACTTCCGAGGCGCGGTTGCCGTCCACGGTGGGATAGTCGCGCGTGACGATGCCCGGCAGCGACTTGTCGACCAGGAACACCGAGACGCCGCCGGCGTCGCGCTGGGCCCCGCCGGTGCGGGCGGTGACGATCAGATGGGTGGCGAAGGGCGCTCCGATGACCACGGCCTTGTGGCCGTTGATCACGTAGCCGGAGCCTTCCTTCTTGGCGGTCGTCTTCAGATCGCGCCAGGTGTAACGGCCCTGCGGCTCGGCATAGGCGAAGGCGATCGTGGTCGTGCCGCCGACAATACCCTCAATGACCGAGGCCGCGCCGGCGTAACCGGAGTGCTTCATGAAGCCGCCGCCGATAACCACCGTGCCCAGATAGGGCTCGATGACCAGGGCTTTGCCGAACTCTTCCATGATGATCATGTTGTCGATCGCGCCGCCGCCCAGGCCGCCCAGCTCTTCGCTGAACGAGGCGCCCAGGATGCCCAGCTCCTCGGCGAAGGCCTTCCAGTAATCCGCGCGCCAGCCGCTCTCGGAGGCCACGATCTTGCGACGGGTCTCGAAGTCGTACTTGTCCTGCAGGAAGCTCGCGACCGTGTCGCGAACCATCGACTGCTCTTCGGTGAAGTTGAAATCCATCCCGGGTTTCCTGTCTTTGTTTTCTTGCCTCGGCGGCTCAGGGCCCGCTTCGAGGTTTCTGTGATCATGATCGCGCGATCAGGGAGAGCGGCGCGGCCACCCTCCCCAGAGGTCGCGGCTAGAGCCCGAGCACCATCTTGGCGATGATGTTGCGCTGGATCTCGTTGGAGCCGCCATAGATCGACGTCTTGCGGACGTTGAAATAGGTCGGCGCGGCGCGGTGGCTGAAGTCAGGGCCGATCGGATGGGCGTTGTCGCCGTCCTTCGGGAAGCCCCGGAAATAGGGCGCGCCGTAGTGACCAGACGCTTCCAACACCAGTTCAGTGATCCGCTGCTGGATCTCGGTGCCCTTGATCTTCAGGACGCTCGACTCCGGACCGGGGCCCTTGCCGGCCGCTTCACCGGCCAGGGTGCGCAGCTCGGTATATTCCAGCGCCGTCAGGTCGATCTCCAGCTCGGCGACCTTGCGCTTGAAGGCGGGATCCTTGATCAGGGTCTCGCCGTCATCCGAAAGCTCAGTCGAGGCGATGGCCCGGATGCGCTCGATGCCGCGCTTGGAGCGGGCGACGCCGGCGATGCCGGAACGCTCGTGCGCCAGCAGGAACTTGGCGCAGGTCCAGCCCTTGTTCTCGTCGAAGATGCGGTTCTCGACCGGCACCTTGACGTTCTCGAGCCAGACTTCGTTGACCTCGTGCTCGCCGCCCAGGGTGATGATCGGACGGACGGTGACGCCCGGCGACTTCATGTCGATCAACAGGAAGGAAATGCCCTCCTGGATCTTGGCCGTCGGGTCGGTGCGGACCAGGCAGAAGATCCAGTCGGCGTGCTGGGCCAAGGTGGTCCAGGTCTTCTGGCCGTTGACCAGATAATATTCCTTGCCGTCGTCACCCGTGATGCGCTCGGCCTTAGTCTTCAGGCTGGCCAGGTCCGAACCCGCGCCGGGCTCTGAATAGCCCTGGCACCACCAGATGTCGCCCGACAGGGTCTGGGGCAGGAAGCGTTCCTTCTGCTCCGGGGTGGCGAAGGTGTAGATCACCGGGCCGACCATGTTGATGCCGAAGGGCAGGATCGGCACGCAGTCGGCGCGGGCGGTCTCTTCGGACCAGATGTAGCGCTGAACCGAGGTCCAGCCCGGACCGCCGAACTTTTCGGGCCAAGCCGGCGCGACCCAGCCTTTCTTCGCCAGAACCTTGTGCCAGGCCAGGAAGTCTTCCTTGGCCATCTCTTCCCCCTCTTCCTGCTTTTCGCGCAGGCCAGCGGGGTAGTTCTCGGAGATGAAGGCGCGGACTTCGTCGCGGAAGGCGACGTCTTCGGGCGAAAAGTCGAGATTCATGGCGGGCTCCCGGTTCCGGCCCTTCATTATAGGGGGCCGTTCTTGCGTGTCGGGCGACATGATAGGTGTCGAACGAGCGTTTGGAAAGATGACGTTAGCGTCAACGGAAGCGAATATGATCCGCGTTCAGTTATCGCCGGCCCGCGTCCCTATCGCGCTTCGCAGGCCAACCTGACGAGAGCGAGAGCGCTGGCGCCGCCGACCCCTTCCTCGTCGCCTATATCGAGCGCCAGAAGCGGTCGCTTGTCGAGGGCCGCCAGCAGCCGCGCATGGCCTTTCGCAGCGCCGACATGGGCGGCGATGCAATGGTCGAGCAATTCGGGATCGATCCGATACAGCACGGCGGCGGCGGCGCAGGCGGCGAACCCGTCCAGCACCACGGGGACCTTCTGGACCCGCGCGGCGAGGATCGCGCCGGCGACCGCCGCGGTCTCGCGCCCGCCGAGCTGACGCAGCACCTGCAAAGGATCTTGCAAACCGCCCTCGTCCCGCGCCCGCTCGACGGCGGCAATCACCAGATCGGGCGCGTCGGACCAGTCGCTGGCCTGACCGCTGAACAGCGCCAGGGCCAGGCAAGCGGCGATCATCTCGGACTCGGCGGCGATGACACCCGGGATCAGCAGATCAGGCTGCTTGGCCAGGGCCTCCATCCCAAAGGCCATGGTGGCGGCGCATTCCTTCTCGCTCATCGCGGCGGCGTTGACGGCGTTGGGCGTCGGACGGTCGATGGCGAGGTCGAAGGCCTCGAGACCCGCGCCCTGGGCGCCGGCCAATCGGCAGATGGTCGCGCCGCCCGACGCCACGGCCTCGAGCCGCTCACGGGCGTAACCGCGCGGCCCCACGCTCTGCCGCGCCCCGGCATAGAGCGCCACGACGGGACGGTTCACGGCGGGCGGCGTCTTGCCGGTCCAGACGGTGAGCCAGGTCGAGATCTCCGCCAGACGGTCGGTTTGATCCAGGACGGGCGCGGGCCCCGCCGCGGGCGGGCTGGCGGCCAGGGCGCGAATGTCGTCGAACGGAGAAGCGGTCATGACGCGGGCTTTGGCGCCCGCATCCTGACTTGTAAAGGCGGTAGCGTGCTGGCGCGGGAGCTGGGCCCGGCAAGACCCGCCGCGCGGGCGACCCGGTCGGCGCGTCACGTCGGATATTGCGCCGCGCGAACGAACCAGAGACACTTGGTCATGGATCCGACCACCGCCCCGCCGCGCCCCATCGCCACGCCTTGCGTGAAGACCTGCGCCGTGGATGGTCGCACGGGCTATTGCGTGGGGTGCCGCCGCACCTTGCCGGAAATCGCCAGCTGGGGCCGCCTGAACGATCAGGAACGCGCCGCCATCATGGCCGCCCTTCCCGATCGCCCAGACCCTCTGGCCGGCCTGACCGCCGGCCTTGGATAGCGGACTAGACGCCGCCGCCCAGCCAAGCGGCGCAGGCGCCCTGACGTTCAGCCATCAGCTTGTCCTTTTTCGCGCCGGCGGCCTTGTCGCCCTGGGCCTGGGCGGCGCTGATCGTGTTGTTCGCCGACATCCGGACCGCTAGGTCGCGCGCCACCCCCTCGGTGCGCAGGAATTGGTCAATGGCGGCTGTGTCGAGCCGCCCAAGACCTTCGGACGCCGCCAGACCGCGGCAGCGGGCCGCTTCCAGGAACTG
>JAHINZ010000336.1 GCA_018895795.1 Alphaproteobacteria bacterium | reverse complement strand
TGTCACCTCGGCCGCCCAGTCGCGAAAGGTGCTGCGAAAGCCGTGACTGGTCAGATCGCTGCGGCCCATGCGCCGCAGCACCGCCAGCATGGCCATGTTGCTCAACGCCTTGCCGGCCAGCAGGCCGGTGAACACCGGCCCGATCGGCCCCCGCCCCTCCCCGACCGTCTTTCTGTAGCGCCTCGCCTCGGCCTCGCCCCAGACCCCGCGCTGATGCTCGAGGATCTCAAGGGCCGCGTCGCTGAGCGGCACGCGATGCTCCCGGCCCGCCTTCATCCGCGACGCAGGGACTGTCCAGACCTTGCGCTCCAGGTCGATCTCGCTCCAGTCGGCGCCCAGCACCTCGCCCGTGCGGGCGGCGGTCAGGATGGTGAACCGCAGCGCCAGCACCCCCACGCCGGCCTGCAGACGCAGATCCGCCATGAAACCCGGCAATGCCTCATAGTCGAGCGCAGCATGATGCTTGACCTTTCGGACCCTGGACTTGGCCGGAAGGATCATCTGCAGATGGCCGCTCCAGCGCGCCGGATTCTCGCCCGTTCGAAACCCTTGCACGGTTCCCCAGCTCAACACGGCCTCGATTCGCCCTCGCAGCCGGCTGGCGGTTTCGGCCTTGGTCAACCAGATCGGTTTGAGGGCCGCCAGGACATCGGCGGTTTCAATGGCAGCCAGCGGCTTGTCGCCAAAGTGGGGCGCGGCATAGGTCTCCAGAGTGGTGCGCCACTGCTGAACATGCTTGTCGCTGCGCCAGGCCGCCTTGTTGGTATCGATATAGGCGACCATCGCCTCCCTGAAGGTGAATCCTGTCGGCGGATCCTCTTTCGGGGTCTCGACCCTGCGCGCCTTGCGTCGGCTAGGCCGCATCTCAAGCGGATCGTGTCCCTCATAAAGCTGCTTTCGCGCTTCATGGGCCAGCTCACGCGCCTGCGACAGACTGACGAACTCGATAGGGCCCAGCCCCATCTGCCGCTCTCGCCGATCGATGGCGTAGCGGAAGATCCACGACTTGCCGCCGCTGGGGGTAACCTGAAGATAGAGGCCGCGGCCATCGTGATAGCGACCTGGGCCGCGCAGATGGCGCACCGTCATGGCGGTGAGACGATCAACTAGCTTGGCCATGGGAACCTCTCCCCAACACCCAATGCAATCCAAAGGGGATCAAACCCCCGTTTCCACCCCCTTCGACCGGAGCGATAGGAGCGACTGAACCTGGACGCGTCCAGACACGAAGTTGAGAGAAAAGCGTGATAAATCAAGGCCATCCCCAACAGGGGTGGACACGCTTGGACAGCACTGGATCGGGGTGGTGGCGGAGACGGAGGGATTCGAACCCTCGATACCCTTTTGGGGTATGCCGCTTTAGCAAAGCGGTGCCTTCAGCCTCTCGGCCACGTCTCCTCCTGAGAGGAGCGGCTGGATAGCCTGTTCGCGGCGACATGACAATCAGCGAGAATGGAAAATCGCGGCGTTAACGTGAAGCTCAGACGGCGACGCTAGGTTTTACTCAGTTTTACCCAGTTCAGAGCCCATGCCGCCCGTCATCACACGTGATCCAGAGGTCCCGATTAATCCGAACCAGGACCCCGCGACCGAGGCGGCGATGGCGCAAGCGCCTTCGCACGCACGGTCGACGCGCGCCTCGCCATCCCGAGGCAGACGCGGTCCTTTTCGCCCGGAACACCTGGCCCCGGCCCGGGTCCGGGTCGAAGCTCGTGCCCTGGCCCGCGCCTTTCGCGCCGTCGATGCGGTCAGCGCCGTAGCGGCGTGCCTGGGCATCTTCGCGGTGCTTCCCGTCAAAGTGGGGAACGGAACTTTCGACTTGAACGCCGGGATGGCGCTGGCGGCCGGCGCCGTCGCCCTGCTCTTGGCCCTGCGCGCGCTCGACGCCTATGTCTTCGCGCGTCGTGAGCCGCTGCCGCGTCATCTGTTGCGGGTTCTGGCCGCCTTCGGCGCCGCCGCGACGACGGTTCTGGCGATCAGCGCGCTCAGGCCCTCGAGCCCTCCAGGCGAGAGCCTCCCGCTTCTGGCCTTTATGGGTCTGGCCCCGCTCCTGCTTGGGCTCCACGCGATCTGGTGGAGCGTCATCGCGCGCGGGCGTCGCCAGGGTCGGCTGACGCCGAATGTCGTGGTGGTCGGCGCCACAGCCAATGCGCGGCATCTGATCGAAGCGGCGACGCGCACGGGCGATGTCAATGTCCTGGGGATTTTCGACGACCGGATGGATCGCGCGCCCGATGACATCCTGGGCGTCCCGGTTCTAGGCGACACCTCGGCCCTGATCGACCACCGCGTGATGCCCTATGTGGATCGGATCATCATCGCCGTCACCTCGGAGGCGCGAGGTCGCGTCCGGCAACTGGTCGACAAGCTGGACGTCTTGCCCAACCCGATCAGCCTGTTCATCGATGTGGGCCGGGACGCCGATAGCGACGCCGCCTTATCCAGTATCGCCGACGCAGCCCTCGCGGACCTGACCGGCGCTCCGGCCGATGCGCGCAAGGCCGTCATAAAGCGGCTGCAGGATCTGGTGGTCGGCATCGGTGGCCTGATGGTCGCGGGACCGGTCATGGCCATTGTCGCGGTGGCCGTCCGGCTCGACAGTCCCGGTCCGATCTTCTTCCGCCAGCGCCGTCACGGGTTCAACAACGAGGAGATCCTGGTCTGGAAGTTCCGCTCGATGCGCCACGAGATGGCCGACGCCCGCGCGGCGCGTCAGATCAGCGCCAATGACGACCGGGTGACCCGGGTCGGCAAATTCATCCGCAAAACCAGCCTCGACGAGCTGCCGCAGCTTTTCAACGTGCTGCGCGGCGAGATGTCGATCGTCGGTCCTCGTCCTCACGCCGTAGGTATGAAGACCGGCGACGTCGAGTCCTCCAAGCTGGTCGAGCAATACGCCCACCGTCACCGCATGAAGCCTGGCGTCACCGGCTGGGCGGCGATCAACGGATCGCGCGGTCCCGTGGACACCCCGGAACTGGTTCGCGAACGCGTCGCCCTGGACGTCGACTATATTGAGCGCCAGTCGTTCTGGCTGGACCTCTACATCATCATCATGACCATTCCCTGCCTGCTCGGGGATCGGTCGGCGGTGCGTTAGCCGGCATGTTCTGGCGCGGTGTTCTTGGGTATCTGCCGGTCAATATCGCTCAGGGCGTCGTCGGCCTGCTGACGATCGTCCTGTTCACCCGCGTCCTGACGCCGGAACAGTACGGCGCCTATGCCCTGGCCTTCTCGGCCCTGAGCCTGACCCAGACCATCCTGCTCACCTGGACCGAAGCGGCCATGGCGCGCTTCCACGCCAAGCGCGCGGAAGAGGACCGCCTGGCCGACCATTTCGCCACGCTCTATCGGCTGTGGGGGGCGGCGGCCCTAGTGACGCCCGTCGTGGCTGTGATTGTGCTGCGCTGGCTGCCGGTCTCTGCGCCGATGAAGGTCGCCCTGGCCGCGGCCTTCGCGGCGGTGCTGGTCAAGAGCCTGACCAAGCTGTCCCAAGAGCGTCGGCGCGCCGCGGGCGAGGTTTCCGGCGCGGCCTTGCTCGACATCGTTCAGACCGTCGGCGGTTTTTCTCTTGGCCTGATCCTGGCGCTTGTCGGCCTGGGCGGGGCGGCCCCGCTGCTGGGCATGGGCGCGATTTCGCTGCTGTGCCTGGTGTTCGTGCTGCCCTCTGATCTGGCGCGCCTGCGCGGCGGCCACTTCGATCGCGCCATGGCGCGAGACTACGCCACCTACGGCCTGCCAGTGGCGCTGTCGTTGATCCTGGCCCTGGTTCTGTCGACCACCGACCGCTTTCTGCTCGCGGCCTATCTGGGCGAGGCGACGGTGGGCGCCTATCACGCCGGATACTCTCTGGGCAGCCGCACTCTGGACGTCCTGTTCATCTGGCTGGGCATGGCGGGCGGGCCAGCCCTGGTGGCGGCGCTGGAGCGCGGCGGTCCTGCGGCCCTCAAGATCGCCGCCCGTGAGCAAGCCTCGTTCATGATCCTGCTGACCCTGCCCGCCGCCGTGGGCCTGGCGCTGGTGGCCCCTCCCCTGGTCGAGCTGATGGTCGGCGAGTCCCTGCGGGCCGGAGCCACCCACGTCACGCCCTGGATCGCCGCCAGCGGCTGGCTGTCGGGCGTCACCACCTACTATCTTCTGCAGGGCTTCACCCTGGGACGACGCACGCCGCTGCTGATCGTCAGCATGGCCGCCCCCGCCGTGGTCAACCTGGCCCTGAACCTGCTGCTGATCCCCAGATTTGGACTCGATGGCGCGCTGTGGGCCACGACCGCCAGCTACGGCGCCGGCGCGATCGCCGCCTGGGTGTTGGGACACAATGCGCAACCCCTGCCGGTGCCTTGGGGCACCCTGGCCAAGGCCGGCGGCGCCTGCCTTCTGATGACCGCCGTGCTGCTGGCGCTGCCCTCGCAGGGCGGACTGGCGGAACTGGCGCTCAAGGCCGGCCTCGGCGCGCTGGTCTATGGCGGCGTGGTTCTGGGACTCAATGTAGACGGGCTTCGCGGCAAGCTTTCCGGGCTTGTCCGACGAAGGGCTCATCCCGCATGACCTCCACGGCGACCGAGACCGTTAAAGACAACCTCGCCTGGGCCGACGCCCAGCCGCGCCTTTCCGTGCTGATTCCGACCTATCGCGACGATCCATCGGCCTTGCTCACGGCGCTGGACGATCCGGCGGCGCGCGCGGAAATCATCGTTCTGGACGACGGCAGCGGCGACAAGGCTCTGGCCGATCGCCTCGATCGCCGTATCGAACGCCTCCGCCTTCCCGCCCGCTTCGTGAAGCTGTCCGCCAACGAAGGGCGAGCCAAGGGCCGCAACCGGCTGGCCAGCCACGCGCGCGCGGGCCATTTTCTGTTCCTCGACAGCGACATGTTGCCCGACCCCAAGGATTTCCTCCAGCGCTGGACGGCTCTGGCCGAGGGCGAGAACACCCCCATCGCCTTTGGCGGCTTCACCCTGGACCAGACCCCCCGTCGCCCGGAACACGCCCTGCATCGGTCCATGGCGCTGAAAAGTGACTGCACCCCCGCCCCGGAACGCGCGCGGTCGCCGGAGAAGCATGTCTTCACCTCAAACCTACTGGTCCGGCGCGACGTGTTCGAGAGCGTCGCCTTTGACGAAGGCTTCACCGGCTGGGGCTGGGAAGACGTTGAATGGGCCATGCGGGTGGGGCGCGAGCACCCGATCCTGCACATCGACAACGCCGCCAGCCATCTTGGGCTGGATACCGCGCCCGCCATGGCCGCCAAGTACGAGCAGTCCGCCTCGAACTTCGCGCGCGTCGTCAGCGCCCACCGCGACATCGTCAGCGCCTATCCCAGCTACAAGGTCGCCCGGGCGCTTAAGCCGCTGCCGGCGCGGGAGATCTGGCGACCGCTGTTGAAGGCCTTCGCCCTGAATGAGGCCGCGCCGACCCCGTTGCGCGCCTTCGCCCTACGGCTCTACAGGGCCGCCCTCTATTGCGAGGCCGTCTGATGCAGGTGTCCCATGAGAAGGTCGACGCGTACGAACCCGATCGCTCCCTGAAAGGAAAACTGCGCCGACGCCTGATCCGCCTGGCGCATCGTCGTCCCGCGCGAGTCAAGCTGGAACGGCCGATGGTGTCGTTCAGCTTCGATGACGCGCCAGCCACGGCCTGCAAGGCGGGCGCGCAGGTGCTGGAGGCGCGAGGCCTGCGCGGCACCTACTATTTCGCCGCCGGCCTGGCCGGCCGCGACGGCCCCATGGGTCGGTTCGCCACCGGCGAGGACGCCGCGCGCCTGCACGCCGCCGGTCACGAGATCGGCTGCCACACCTTTTCTCATCTCGATTGCGGCCAGGCGTCGCGCGAAACCACCCTCGCGGACATCGATCAGAACGCCCAAGCGCTTGAATCCTGGGGCGCCGGCGGTCCCGTCAGCTTCGCCTACCCGTATGGCGACGTCGGCTCCGCGGCCAAGACACTGCTCGCCGGCCGATTCAAGACCGTGCGCGCCTTGCATCACGGCTTGATCGCCAACGGCGCGGACCTGAACCAGGCGCCCGCCGTCGGCATCGAAGGCGGAGACGGCGAAGCCGTCGCCTTGAAATGGCTGGACCGGGCCCACGCTCGCAAGGCCTGGCTGATCCTCTATACCCACGACGTGTCGGCCGATCCTTCGCAATGGGGCTGCTCGGTCAAGACCCTGGAACGGCTGGTCGATGGCGCCATGAACGCCGGTTTCGACGTGGTCACGGTCGCCGAGGGCTCGCGCCGGATCGGGCTTTAGACCTAGGTCGCATCTCGCTTCTGAAACGCCGTGAAATCGGACGCCGGCCCGTCGTTGCGGCCACCCAGGAAGCCGACCCAGAAGTGCCAGTAGTCCCGCAGCATGTCGCGCGGAACAAACAGGCCATGCCGATAGGGCGTATCGACGCCGATCGCGATAGACGCATCCGCATCGCCATACCAGGTGCCAAACAGGCGGTCCCAGAGCGGAACCACCGCGAAATGGCCGGTCGGGTGGCTCATGTCGAGCTTGTGATGCAGGCGATGGTGGTTGGGTGACTGGATCACCCAACGCCCGACCCAACCCCAGTTCGCGTCAATCTTCGAGTGGATCAGGAACCCGACGCCGACCACCAGGACATTCACATAGATCATCACATCCGCCGG
>JAHINZ010000335.1 GCA_018895795.1 Alphaproteobacteria bacterium | reverse complement strand
CGACCACGGCGGCGAAGGCCTGGCTCCACTGCAGGCGCTTGATCAGGCCGTCGGTGACCGGCGTCGCGCAATTGCTCACCGCGCCGATCGCCGTGGCGCTGGAGCGTCGCGTCGACCCGCGCCTGTTGACCGGCGCGGGGTTTCTGCTGTTCGCCATCGGCCTTGGCCTCAGCGCCTTCCAGACCGGCGACACCGACTTTTCGAAAATGATCTGGCCGCAGGTGATCCGCGGCGTGGCCATCATGTTCTGCCTGCTGCCGCCGACCCGCCTGGCCCTGGGGCAATTGGAGGCGGCGCGCGTGCCGGACGCGAGCGGCCTGTTCAATCTGATGCGAAACCTCGGGGGCGCGATCGGACTGGCTCTGATCGACACGGTGATCTATGGCCGCGCGCCGATCCTGGGCCGCGCGATCGCCGCGCGCCTGGAAGCCGGCGATGTCGACACCGCCAAGGCCGTCGGCATACCTTTGGACCTGTTCCTGGCCCGCGGGCCAGGGCCGGCCGACGCCGACACCTTGGCGATCCTGGCGCCGCTGGTGCAGCACCTGGCGCTGGTCCGCGCGATCAATGAAGCCTGGGCGCTGATCGCCCTCTTAACCTTGGCGGCGCTGCTGACGGTTCCGCTGGCCCGGCGGGTTGCAAGGGCGGACGCGCCTGGATGACAAACCCGTAAGCCATGATTTGGCCAAGCTGGGCCCTACACTCTGTGTCCGAACGGATGCGGGGAGCGCCATGAGCGACGACAAGAAGACCGGCTGGGGTCCTGGCCTGATCGATACGGTCAAGACCTTCGCCCTGGTCGCGGCGATCATGCTGATCCCGCGCACGGTGCTGGGCCAGCCCTTCACCATCCCCTCGGGCTCCATGGAGCCGACCCTGCTGGTCGGCGACTACATCCTGGTCTCGAAATTCCCCTATGGGATCAGCCGTCACTCGGCGCCGTTCAGTCCGCCCCTGGGCCAGGGCCGACTGTTCGGCCACGCGCCGACCCGGGGCGATGTGGTGGTGTTCAAGCGGCCCGGCGACGGCCGCACCGACATCATCAAGCGGCTGATCGGCCTGCCGGGAGACCGCATCCAGGTCCGCGGCGGCGTCCTGCGGATCAACGGCCAACCGGTTCCCCAAGTGTCGCTGGGCGTGCGCGCCGAGGACGATGGCGGCTATCCGGTGGTGGTCGAGGAGATCGCCGAGACCCTGCCCAACGGCCGGACCTATCTGACCCACAGCCAGGGCCCGCGCACGGCCGCGGCCAATACCGGCGTCTATGTGGTGCCGGCCAACTGCTATTTCGTGATGGGCGACAACCGCGACAACTCGGTGGACAGCCGCTTCGACCCCGGCCGGGTTCCGGCGGGCGCCGCCGCCTGCCCATGGAACGCTGAACTGGATCGCTACCTGCCGCCCGAGACCGGTATGGGGTTCGTGCCGTTCGACAATCTGGTGGGCCGGGCCGAGCGGGTCCTGTTCTCCTGGGACGCCAAGAAGGGCCTGCGCCTGGACCGCACGTTGAAGAGCCTTTCGGCGCCCCAGGCCTGAAGGCGCGCGAGCCCCGGTCAGGGGCCAAGATCGGGGGCCGAGATCGGGGACGGCCGCTCTGGCGCTTTGAGGGCGCCTCGGCCACATTGCCCCGCGACAGTCTCGCCCCGGCGGACGCGCGGGAGATGGGTTGAGATGGGCATTGTCGCCCGCATCGTGAAATGGGCCCTGGTCGCTTTCTTTCGGCGTCAGGGCTGGACGGTGGAGGGCGCCGCGCCCTCGCCGCGCAAGTTCGTGGTCATCGCCGCACCGCATACCAGCAACTGGGACTTCGTCTATTTCCTCGGCGCGGCCGACGCCTTGAAGGTCGAGCTGAGCTTCATGGGCAAGGCCTCGCTGTTCCGCTGGCCGTTCGACAGGATGATGCGCGATCTGGGCGGCGTGCCCGTGGATCGCTCCAGGTCCGGCGACACGGTCCAGGCCATGGTCGACGAGTTCGCCCGCCGTGAAGAATTCATGCTGACCATCGCGCCCGAAGGCACGCGCGGCAAGGCGCGGCAGTGGAAGACCGGGTTCTACAACATCGCGCTGAAGGCCGGCGTGCCGCTGGTGTGCGGCTATATCGACTATGAGCGCAAGATCATCGGCCTGGGCCCCACGGTCATACCCAGCGGCGACTACGAGGCCGATCTGGCCAAGCTGATCGCGTTCTATCGTCCCTTCACGGGCAAGCATCTGGATCGGGCGACCGACCTCTAGGCGCGAATCGCCTCGCCGAGACGGGCCCCGAATCGCGGCTCAGCCGGTGGCCGCGGCCGCCGTTCTGAGCGGTTCGACCTTGGCGGGCGGCGCGATCTTGCGGCCCATGGTCCAGTTGGATTGCACGCGAACCTTGGGATTGGGCGCGGACCAGATCTCGCCCGTGCCGTCGATGGCGACCACCCAGATCAGGTGATGTTCCTGGCCGTAGTCAATGACGGCAAAGGCAAATCCGGAGCCTTTGCCATCGACGGACACCGGGATGGTCGGGTTCAATTGCTTGAAGGTCATGACGGGCGTCACCTCTGAAATCCGTCAACGCTGAACGACCGCATGGCCCTTCGCGTTCCTCGGTCGTCAACTTGACATTAAGGAAGAACGCCTAGAGAACATTTCCAAGGTTTGCGGTTTGTTCCGCGTCGTCCTCGAGGTCGAGATGCTCACGCGCAAGCAGCACGAGCTGTTGATGTTCATCCACGAACGCATCAAGGAGAGCGGCGTTTCGCCGTCCTTCGACGAGATGAAGGAGGCGCTGGATCTGGCCTCCAAGTCGGGCATCCACCGGCTGATCACCGCCCTGGAAGAACGCGGCTTCATCCGTCGCCTGGCCCACAGGGCCCGGGCGCTGGAGGTGGTGAAGTTGCCGCAGCAGGCCACGACCGCCTCGCCGCCCAAGGGCCGCGGGACGTTCAAGCCGCAGGTGGTCGAGGGCGGCGGCGCGCCGGCCTCGATGAATGACGGCGCGTCTTCGGCCCCGGCCAATGACACGCGCGAGCTGCCGATCCTGGGCAAGATCGCCGCCGGCACGCCGATCGACGCCATCCAGCACGAACGCGACCGCCTGCCGGTCCCGGAAAGCATGTTGGGCAGCGGCGAGCACTATGTGCTCGAGGTGCAGGGCGACTCGATGATCGAGGCCGGCATCCTCGACGGCGACTATGTGATCATCAAAAAGGGCGACACCGCCACCTCCGGCGAGATCGTCGTGGCCCTGGTCGGCGAGGAAGCCACCCTCAAGCGCCTGCGCAAGAAGGGCGGCTCGATCGCCCTGGAGGCCGCCAACCCCAAATATGAGACCCGGATCTTCGGACCCGATCAGGTCGAGGTGCAGGGCAAGCTGGTGGGGCTGATCCGGCGCTATCACTAAGGCTGGTTTGAGTTTTACGGAATTGAAGGCCGTCCCGACGTTGTCGGGGCGGCCTTTTGTTTGCGCCAGACACTTGCCCCCTCCGCGCCTTCGGCCCTCCTCCCCCTCCGGGGGAAGACGACCGCGAAGCGGTCCGTAGGGGGCAAGTGGAGCCCGCCTACGCCTTGGCCAACTTGACCAGCTGAACCAGGATCTTCTCGGCCGCGTCCAGGCGCTGGGCCGGGGTGTCCCACTCGCCCTTGATCACCACCTTCTGGTCGGGACGCACCTTCCAGACGATGTTGTTCTTGGCCACGAACTGCATCAAGGCCAGCGGGTTGGCGTAGATATCGTTGCGGAAACTGGCCACCGCGCCCTTGGGGCCGACATCGATCTTGGCGACATTGGCCTCGCGGCACAGGCCCTTGATGGCGACCACCTTGAGCAGGGAGTCGGTCTCGGGCGGCAGCGGGCCGAAGCGGTCGATCAGCTCGGCGGCCAGGGCTTCGCGGTCGGCGGACTTCTCGGCTTCCGACAGGCGGCGATAGAGCGACAGTCGCACATTGAGGTCGGGCACATATTCGTCGGGGATCATCACCGCCGAGCCGGTATTGATCTGCGGCGACCAGCCGCGATCCTCCAGCAGGGCCTCGGCCCCCTGGCGTTGGCGTAGCTCGGCGACGGCGTCTTCCAGCATCTGCTGATAGAGCTCGACGCCGATCTCCTTGATGTGGCCGCTCTGCTCGTCGCCCAACAGGTTGCCGCCGCCGCGCTGGTCCAGGTCGTGGCTGGCCAGCTGGAAGCCGGCCCCCAGGCTGTCGAGCGACTGCAGCACCTTCAGGCGCTTCTCGGCCGACAGGGTGATGGTCTTCTCGTTGGGCGTGGTCAGATAGGCATAGGCGCGGGCCTTGGACCGGCCGACCCGGCCGCGGATCTGATAGAGCTGGGCCAGGCCGAACATGTCGGCGCGGTGAACGATCAGGGTATTGGCCGACGGAATGTCCAACCCACTCTCGACGATCGTCGTCGCAAGAAGCACGTCGTACTGGCCCTCGTAGAAGGCGGTCATTACGTCTTCCAGCTGGGTCGGGGCCATCTGGCCGTGGCCGACGACGTACTTCACCTCGGGCACCTGAACGCGG
>JAHINZ010000334.1 GCA_018895795.1 Alphaproteobacteria bacterium | reverse complement strand
GGCCTGGAGAGCGCGCAGAGCCGACTCACGGCCCGAACCCGGACCCGACACGTTGACCTCGAGGGTCTTCACGCCGTGCTCGGCAGCCTTCTTGCCCGCGTCTTCCGCGGCCATTTGAGCGGCGTACGGCGTCGACTTACGCGAACCCTTGAACCCCATGGCGCCGGCGCTGGACCAGGAAATCGTGTTCCCTTGGGCGTCGGTGATGGTGATCATGGTGTTGTTGAACGAGGCGTTCACGTGCGCCACGCCCGAGGTGATGTTTTTGCGTTCGCGCTTTTTAACGCGACCCGGTTCCTTGGCCATCGTCAGGCTACCTTATTTCTTCTTGCCGGCGATCGGCTTGGCCGGACCCTTGCGGGTGCGAGCATTCGTGTGCGTGCGCTGACCGCGGACCGGGAGGCCCTTACGGTGACGCAGGCCGCGATAGCAGGCCAGGTCCATCAGACGCTTGATGTTCATCGAGTTTTCGCGGCGCAGGTCGCCTTCGACGGTAAAGTCCTTGTCGATCGTTTCACGGATCGCGAGGACTTCGGCGTCGGTCAGCTGATTGACCCGGCGGGCGTCATCGATGCCCACCTTCGTGACGATGTCACGAGCGGACCTTTGGCCAATGCCATGAATGTACTGAAGCGCGATCAAAACGCGCTTGTTCGTCGGTATGTTGACGCCTGCAATACGGGCCACGTCTAATGTTCTCCTAGTCACGCACTAAAGACGCGAACGGCGCGCCCGGCCCGGTCTCTCGACCCAGTCCGGCGCGCACAGATCGCGCCCTTTCGCGGAAGCGCCCCGTTATAGGGATCGTTGCGCCGCCGTCAATGGTTGAATCCGCCGAAAATCAACGAATTGAAAATGTCTCATGCCGCGCCCGAGAGCGCCGCGTCTATAGAGGCCGCGACCGTTTCCACGGACGCCATGCCATCCAGCTCGGTCAGCTTACCCTGCTCTATATAGTAAGGCAGCAAGGGGGCCGTCTGAGCGTTGTAGGCCGCCAGTCGTGTCACGAACACTTCTGGATTGTCGTCAGCCCTGCCCTGCTCTGCGAACCTCTTGGAGATCCGTTCGATCAGGGAGGGCTCGTCTACCTTGAGTCGGAGGACGAGGTCGATCTTCTGGCCGCGCGCGGCCAGCATTTTATCCAGCGCCTGGGCCTGAGCCACGGTGCGGGGAAATCCGTCGAAGATCGCGCCGCCGGCGGCTTCCGCCTCGGGCAGTCGATCTTCGATCAAGGCGATGACGATGTCATCCGTCACCAGATCGCCACGGTCCAGCACGCCCTTGACGCGGGCCCCCAGCTCGGAGCCCGAGGCGATCGCCGCCCGCAGCATGTCCCCCGTGGAAAGTTGAACCATGCCATGCTCTTGGACGAGCCGTTTGGCCTGTGTCCCCTTCCCCGCCGCCGGCGGACCGAACAGGATCAAGTTCATGAGTGCCCCTTCACGCGTCGCCGAGTCTGCGCCCGGTCATCTTCCCCGTGCAGACCTAGAGCGCGGGTCGAGAAAACGGAAGCCGGTTTGTGACAAACCGGCTTCCAGAACGCTGTCTATTTTTTAGCGGCCGCGGCCGCCGCGCAGTTTCGACTTCTTGATCAGGCCTTCGTACTGGTGGGCCAGCAGTTGGGACTGGATCTGCGAAACGGTGTCCATGGTCACCGTGACCACGATGAGCACGGAGGTGCCGCCCAGGGCGAACTGGGTCGCCCCCAGGCTGGCCATCATCACTTCGGGCGCGATACAGACCACGGTGATGTAGGCCGCGCCGATGACCGTCAGACGGGTCAGCACATAGTCCAGATAGTCGGCCGTGCGCTTGCCGGGGCGAATGCCCGGCAGGAAGCCGCCGTACTTGCGCAGGTTCTCGGCCGTCTCCTCGGGATTGAACACCACGGAGGTGTAGAAGAACGAGAAGAAGATGATCAGCGCCGCGTACAGCAGCATGAAGGCCGGCTTGCCGTGCTGCAGCGCGCCCACCGTGCCGGGCAGCCAGGCGGCCCATTCCGGCAGGGTCGCCGTCGACAGGAAGCCCATGGCGGTCGTCGGCAGCAGCAGCAGGCTGGAGGCGAAGATCGGCGGGATGACGCCGGCGGTGTTGATCTTCAGCGGCATGAACGAATTGTCGCCGCCGATCATCCGGTTGCCCTGCTGACGCTTGGGATAGTGGACCAGCAGGCGGCGTTGCGAGCGCTCGATGAACACGATGGCCAGCACGGCGCCGACGGCCAGCAGCACGATCACGAACAGCGGGGTGTAGTTGCCCGAGGTCTGCGACTGCACCAGCAACTGGCCGATGCCGCGCGGCAGGCCCGCCACGATGCCGGCGAAGATGATCAGCGACACGCCGTTGCCCACGCCGCGGCTGGTGATCTGCTCGCCCAGCCACATCAGGAACATGGTGCCGCCGGTCAGGGCGACGACGGTCGAGGCCACGAAGAACGGGGCGCTGATGCCGTCATAGACCAGGCCAGGCTGGCCGTGCAGGCCGACGGCGATGCTGAACGACTGCACGACGGCCAGGATCACCGCCAGATAGCGGGTGTACTGGTTGAGGGTCTTGCGGCCGGCTTCGCCGCCTTCCTTCTTCAGCTTTTCCCACGGCGGATACACCGAGCCCATCAGCTGCACGATGATCGAGGCGCTGATGTAGGGCATCACGTTCAGCGAGAAGATGGCCATGCGCTGCACGGCGCCGCCCGAGAACGTGTTGAACATGCCGAGGATGCCCTCGGCGTTGCCGCTGAACAGGCGCGAGAACGCGGCCGGGTCGATGCCGGGGATCGGCACGTAGGTGCCCAGGCGGTAGACGACCAGGGCGATGATCGTGAACCAGATGCGCTTGTGAAGTTCGGTCGCCTTTTGGAACGACGCGAAATTCATGTTGGCTGCGAGTTGTTCGGCGGCC
>JAHINZ010000333.1 GCA_018895795.1 Alphaproteobacteria bacterium | reverse complement strand
GACAAGACCGCCACCGGCGTGTCGGTGTCGATCGAGGTCGGCGGCAAGGTCGAGCAACTGACCGCCGAGAAGTGCATCGTCGCCATCGGTATCGTACCCAACACCGAGGGAGCAGAGGCGGTCGGCCTGACCACCGATCGAGGCCACGTGGTGACCGGCAAGCATGGCGAAACCAATGTCCCGGGCCTCTACGCCATCGGCGACGTCGCCGGCGCGCCATGGCTCGCCCACAAGGCCAGCCACGAAGGCATTCACGCCGCCGAATTCATCGCCGGCTACAAGACCCCCGCCGTCCACTCGCCGATCCCCGGCTGCACCTACGCCAATCCCCAGGTCGCCTCGGTCGGCTATACCGAAGCCGCCGCCAAGGCCGCGGGTATCGACGTCAAGGCGGGCCGCTTCCCGTTCAAGGTCAACGGCAAGGCCGTGGCGGCCGGCGAGACGGAGGGCTTCGTCAAGACGGTGTTCGACGGCAAGACGGGGGCCTTGATCGGCGCCCACATGATCGGTCACGAAGTCACCGAGATGATCCAGGGCTTCGTCACCGCCATCACGCTTGAGGCGACCGAAGAAGATCTGCACGGAATCGTCTACGCTCACCCGACCATGTCGGAAGCCATGCACGAATCCGCGCTCGACGCTTACGGTCGGGCGCTCCACATCTAGGAATACGGATGGCGCGCGCCAAGGCGACGACGACCGACAAGCCGGCCAAGGTTCGGAAGGGGTCCAAGACCACCCTTTCCGAGGCCAACCTCGCCGATCTGGGCGCGGAGCGGCTGGCGACCATTCTGATGGACCTGTCGGCCGACAGCTACGTCAAGCGCGCGTTGAAGCTTGAGCTCCTGGCGGAGGCGGGCGGCGACAGCCTGGCCGTCGAGATCTCCAAGCGTCTGGCGGCGATCGGCAAGGCCACCTCACGCATTCATTGGCGCAAGCGCGCCGCGTTCGCGCGCGATCTGGACCTGCATCGCACCCTGATCATGCGGCTGGCCGCCGCCGACGCGAAAGCGGCCCTGCGCCTGATGCTCGACCTGTTGGACCTGGCGACCCCGGTGCTGAACCGGATCAACCAGCCCGAAGGCGTGATCTGCGACGTCTTCATCGAGGCGCGCGACGGCCTCGGCGGCATCGCCCTGGAGGCCAAGGCCGCGCCGCTGGACTTGGCCGACCGTACCGCCAAGCTGATCCTCTCCGACGATCATGCTCTGTTCGGCGCGCTGATCGAGATCCTCGCGCCGGCGCTTGGACCGGCCGGTCTGGGACGTCTGCGGCAGAATTTCGAGACGACCTTGGCTGCGCGGGCCACCCGACACAACGCCGCCTATGATGTGCGCTCGGCTATGCTTCGCGACGGACTGCGCCGGCTGGCCGACCTGTCGGGCGACGTCGACGCCTATAGGGCGACCTTCGCCGCGCCCCACCTCAAGGCTCCGTTGGTCGCCACGGAGATCGGTCGGCGGTTGCTGGCGTCCGGGCGTCCAGACGAGGCGCTCGCGGCCCTGATGGCCGGCGCGCCCTTGGAAAAGGCGCGAGGGCAGGATGCCGACGATTTCGCCGAGCGCGCGGCCTGGGAGGAGGTCTATCTCGACGCCCTGCAGGCCAATGGCCGCCAGGACGAGGCCCAGCGCCGGCGCTGGGCGGGCTTTGAGGCCACCCTGTCGATATCCCGCCTGCGATCCTTCCTGAAAGGTCTGGCCGATTTCGACGACGTGGTCGCCGAGGACGACGCCAAGAAGATCGCCGCCGAGTTTCATCGCTTCGACGCCGCCCTGGCGTTCTTCCTCGGTTGGCCGGATCTGGCCGCCGCTTCGCGCCTGATCCTCCATCGCCACGGCGCGATCAACGGCGCCGACGAGGACCTGCTGACCACCGCCGCCCGCCGCCTTGAAGGTTCATATCCGTTGGCGGCGACCCTGCTACTGAGGGCCATGATCCAGCAGACCCTGACCTACGGAATCGCCGTGCGCTACAAGCATGCCGCCAAGCATCTGTTGGAGGCCGAGTCTCTGGCCCCGATGATCGCCAACTTCGGCGAGTTCCAGGATCACAAGGCCTTCGTGGACGACTTGCGGATCGCCCATGGCCGCAAGCAGGGCTTCCGCGCCGAGCTGGAAGCCCTGGGCGGCGCTTTCTAGGGCCGTTTGCGGACCTGGGCGTCCAGGCTCCATTCGCCGGGCCCAGCGAAGACTAGATAGAGGAATACCAGGCAGAACATGATCGCCGGCTCGCCGCCGTTCAGGGCCGGCCAAAAGCCCTTTGACATGTGGGCCAGAAAATAGGCGACGGCCATTTGCCCCGAGAGCACGAACGCTACGGGCCGAGTGAAGAGGCCTATCGTCAACAGCGCGCCGCCGATGATCTCCAGCCAGGCGGCGGTCACCAGCAACGGGGGCAGAGGGTCCGGCGCGCCAGCCTGGGCGGCGGGGAAGTGGAAGACCTTCATCAAGCCATGCTCCATGAAGAGCAGGGCGGCGATGACGCGCAACAGGCTGAGCACCCGGGGCGCCCACATCAGCAGTGTGTCCATTTTTCCCTCCGTCGATGGGCTAGGCGGCCCTCGCGTCCTGATCGGCCATCCGCTGGATGGCGACATAGTCGGTCTTGCCGCTGCCCAGCACGGGTACTTCTGGCACTTTCAGGATCTTGCGCGGCACGGACAGTTCCGGCGCGCCGATGGTCTGGGCGTGGGCGACAAGATCCGAAACCGCCGCGTCGTGACGGTCGGTGACCAGCACCAGCTTCTCGCCCTTGCGTTTGTCGGGCATCGAAATCACCGCATGGCGACCCTCGGGCCAGACCGCCGAGGCCAGGTCTTCGGCCGCCGTCAGCGACACCATCTCGCCGCCGATCTTGGCGAAGCGCTTCACCCGGCCCTTGATGGTGATCCAGTTGTCGTCGGTCATCGCGACCACGTCACCGGTGTCGTGCCAGCCGTCCTCCGGCGCGTCGACGCCGCCGTCCTCGCGCAGATAACCCGACATGACATTGGGCCCGCGGACCATGAGTTTGCCGCCGCCGGTTATGCCCTCGACGGGTTCCACGCGGAATTCCTGACCGGGCAGGAGGCCGCCGACCGTGCCGCGACGCTTGTCTTCGGG
>JAHINZ010000332.1 GCA_018895795.1 Alphaproteobacteria bacterium | reverse complement strand
TGGTCAGGCCGACCGCCTCTGCTCCCTCGGTGTTGGGTACGATACCGATGGCGACGATGCACTTCTCGGCGGTCAGTTGCTCGATCTTGCCGCCAACGTCAACGGTGACCGAGACGCCGTCCTTGGTCTTCTCGACCTTGCTGACCTTGGCGCCGATGCGGAACTTGATGCCGCGCTTCTCGAACGCCTTCTGGGCGGCCTTGGAAACCTCGGCGTCCTCGACCGGCATGATGCGATCGACGGCTTCCACCACGGTGACGTCGGCGCCGAGGGCGCGATAGAAGCTGGCGAACTCGATGCCGATGGCCCCCGAACCGATGACGACCAGCGACTTGGGCATGGTCTTGGGCGCCAGGGCGTCGCGATAGGTCCAGACCTTGTCGCCGTCGGACACCGCGCCGATGGCGGGGATGTCGCGGGCGCGGGCGCCGCTGGCTAGGATGACGTTCCTGGCCTGGATCGTGCGGCTGCCGCCGGCTTTCAGAGCCACAACAACCTTGGGGGCGGGGCTGCCCTTTTCGAGCTTGGCTTCGCCCTCGACGACCTCGATCTTGTGCTTCTTCATCAGAAAGGCGATGCCGCTGGACATGGTCTTGGCCACGCCGCGCGAACGCTCGATGATCTTGGTGAAGTCGAATGACGGCTTTTCGACCGACAGGCCGTAGCTGTCCAGGTGCGACAGTTGCTCGAAGATCTCGCCGGACTTCAGCAGCGCCTTGGTCGGGATACAGCCCCAGTTCAGGCAGATGCCGCCCAGGTTTTCGCGCTCGACGATCGCCGTCTTCAGCCCCAGTTGGCTGGCGCGGATCGCGGCGACATAGCCGCCCGGACCGGCGCCGATGACGACGAGATCAAATTCCGTGGACATGGTGTCTTACCCTTTCCGGGACACGATCCGGGGGGAGCCGGGTCAGCGTCGATCGATCGGCCTACAAGCCAACCTTGGGAACTATTTGTTATTACGCATTTTCTTGACGCGAACCGGCACCCGCTTCGCTGGAAAACTACAGCAGCGCCTCGACGGCAACCTTGAGGTCTTCCGGCTTGGTGGTGGGGGCGAAACGCTCGACGACCTCACCGTCGCGGTCGATCAGGAACTTGGTGAAGTTCCACTTGATCCCCTCCGTGCCCAGCAGTCCCTTCTGCTCCGTCTTCAGGAACGTGTAGAGCGGGTGGGCCGAGGGGCCGTTGACGTCGATCTTGGCCAGCATCGGGAAGGTCACGTCATAGGTCAGCGAGCAGAAGTTCGCGATCTCCTCGGCGTTCCCCGGCTCCTGCGCCCCGAACTGGTTGCACGGGAAGCCCAGAATGGTCAGCCCGCGATCCTTGTAGGCGCGATAGAGCGCCTCAAGGCCTTCATACTGCGGGGTGAACCCGCACTTGCTGGCCGTGTTGACGATCAGCAGAACCTGACCGCGATAGTCGTTCAGGCTTACGTCCTGGTCGCCCAGGGTCTTGGCCGAATAGTCATAGATCGACATGGCGTTCTCCCGTCCTGCTTCGCCTAGACGATCAGGGTCAAAGGCTCTTCGATCAGCGGTTTGAAGGCCGCCAGGAACTTCGCGCCGATCGCGCCGTCGACCACGCGGTGATCGCAGGTCAGGGTCACGGTCATCACCGTGGCCACGGCCAGTTGGCCGTTCTTGACCACCGGGCGCTGCTCGCCGGCGCCAACGCTCATGATCGCGCCCTGCGGCTCGTTGATAATCGAGGCGAAGGCCTTGATGCCGAACATGCCCAGATTCGAGATCGAGAAGGTGCCGCCCTGGAATTCCTCGGGCTTGAGCTTCTTGGTCTTGGCGCGCGCGGCCAGGTCCTTCATCTCGGCCGAGATCTGGGCCAGGCCCTTGGTTTCGGCGGCGCGGATGATCGGCGTGATCAGACCGCCGTCCACGGCCACGGCCACGGCGATGTCGGCGTGGTGGTGCAGGGCAATGCCTTCGGGCGTGTAGGAGGCGTTGGCTTCCGGCACGCGCTTGAGGGCTACCGCGGCGGCCTTGATGATGATGTCATTGACCGACACCTTCACGCCGTCCTTTTCCAGCAGGCTGTTGATCTTGGCGCGAGCGGCCAGCAGGCCGTCGATGTCCAGATCGATCGTCAGCGGGAAGTGCGGCACGTCGCGGAAGCTGTCGGTCAAGCGGCGCGCGATCGTCTTGCGCATGCCGTCCAGCGGGATCAGGTCGTATGAGCCGGCGGGGATGCCCATCTGCTCCAGCGATTGGACCTGACGCGGCGCGGCTGCGGCGGCGGGAGCCGCGGACGGCGCGGCCTTGGCGACGGCGGCGCCGCCCTTGCCGGCGGCTTCAACGTCGGTCTTGACCACGCGACCGTGAGGACCGCTGCCTTTGATGGTCTTCAGGTCCAGGCCGGCGGCTTGAGCCAGCCGGCGCGCCAGCGGCGAGGCCAGGACGCGGTCGCCGACTTGAGCGACGGGCGCGGCGACGGACTGAGGCGTCGCGGCCTGAGCCGGCGTGGCGACAGCTTTCGTAGCTTCGGCGGCGGGAGCGGCCTTGGGCGGCGGAGCCGGGCTGTCGCCCTCTCCGGCCAGCTTGGCGATCAGGGCGTTGACCTTGACGTTCTCGGTTCCGGCCTCGACCAGAATGGCTTCGATCACGCCTTCGTCGACGGCTTCGACTTCCATCGTCGCCTTGTCGGTCTCGATCTCGGCGATCACGTCGCCGGCCTTGACGGTGTCACCCACCTTCACATGCCACTTGGCGAGGGTGCCCTCTTCCATCGTGGGCGATAGGGCGGGCATCAGGATGTCGATCGACATTGAGCTTCTTCCTCAAGCGTTCGGGACGTAGTCGGCCGGGCCGTCGTCCGCGCGATCTCGCACCGGGGCGAGGTGTTGTTCTTGGCCGAAATTGAAACGGCCCACATCCGACAGGTCTGCGGCGGTCAACGCCATCCCGCCGGACATGGGCCGCTTGGTCATCAGCGGTAGCAAACCTTCTTCGCGGCCGCGACGATCTTATCGACCGACGGCAACGACAGGGCTTCCAGGTTGGCGGCATAGGGCAGCGGCACGTCTTCCTGGCAAACGCGCAGGGGCGGCGCATCCAGATAGTCGAAACCGTGCTCGGTGATGCGGGCGACGATTTCGGCGCCGACGCCCATGGGGCCCCAGCCTTCCTCGGCCGTCACCAGACGGTTGGTCTTCTTGACGCTTTCCAGGATCGTGGCGTGGTCCATCGGACGGATGGTCCGCAGGTCGACGACCTCGGCCGAGATGCCTTGAGCGGCCAGTTCCTCGGCGGCCTTCAGGCAGAAGCCCACCATGCGGCTATAGGCCACCAGGGTGACATCCGTGCCCTCGCGGCGGACCTTGGCCTTGCCGATCGGCACGACATAGTCCTCGACATCGGGGATGTCGAACTCGACGCCGTACATCATCTCGTGTTCGAGGAAGACGATCGGGTTGGGGTCGCGGATGGCGGCTTTCAGCAGGCCCTTGGCGTCCGCCGCGTCATAGGGCGCGATGACCTTCAAGCCCGGGACATTGCCGTACCAGGCGGCGTAGTCCTGGCTGTGCTGAGCCCCGACCCGCGAAGCCGCGCCGTTGGGACCGCGGAACACGATCGACGACTTGATCTGACCGCCGGACATATACAGCGTCTTGGCGGCCGAGTTGATGATGTGGTCGATCGCCTGCATGGCGAAGTTCCAGGTCATGAACTCGACGATCGGCTTAAGGCCCGCCATCGCCGCGCCGACGCCCATGCCGGCGAAGCCGTGCTCGGTGATCGGGGTGTCGATGACGCGCCGGGCGCCGAATTCCTGCAGCAGGTCGCGGCTGACCTTGTAGGCGCCCTGGTACTGGGCGACTTCCTCGCCCATCAGGAACACGCGGTCGTCGCGACGCATCTCCTCGGCCATGGCGTCGCGCAAGGCGTCGCGCACGGTAATCTTCTTCATCGGCGTACCGGCGGGAATCTCCGGATCCGCGAAGCTCGAGGCGGCGGCGATCGGGGCCACGGCGGTGGAAACCGGCGCGGCGGCCGTGGCCGCTTCAGCGGCGACGGCCGGGGCCGATGGCGCTGCGCTGTCTTCGCCCGACAGACGGGCGATCGGCGTATTGACCTTCACATTTTCGGATCCGGCGGCGATCAGAAGCGCTTCGATCACGCCTTCGTCGACAGCTTCGACTTCCATCGTCGCCTTGTCGGTCTCGATCTCGGCGATCACGTCGCCGGCCTTGATGGTGTCGCCTTCCTTGACCAACCACTTGGCCAGGGTGCCCTCTTCCATGGTCGGCGAGAGGGCGGGCATCAGGATGTCCACGCTCACTGGGCGGCCTCCAAGTAGACGTCGGTGTAGAGTTCGGAGGGATCCGGCTCGGGGCTGGTCCGGGCGAATTCCGCGGCTTCGGCGACGATGCGCTTCACCTCGGCGTCGATGCCCTTCAGATCGTCCTCGGTGACGCCGACCTTGGCCAGGCGTTCCTTGATGTGGTCGATCGGGTCGCGCGTGTGCTTGACCTCATCGACCTCTTCCTTGGTCCGGTACTTGGCCGGATCCGACATCGAGTGACCGCGATAGCGATAGGTCTTCATCTCGAGGATGTAGGGCCCCTGGCCGCTCCGCGCATGCTCCGTGGCGCGCGCGCCAGCTTCGCGGACGGCCACGATATCCATGCCGTCGACTTCCTCGCCCGGAATCCGGAACGACACGCCGCGCTTGTGGAAGGCGGTCTCCGACGCCGAGCGCTCGACGCTGGTGCCCATGGCGTACTGGTTGTTCTCGACCACATACACGACCGGCAGCTTCCAAAGCTGGGCCATGTTGAAGCTCTCATAGACCTGGCCCTGATTGGCGGCGCCATCGCCCATGTAAGCGTAGGACACGTTGCCATTGCCCTTGTAGCTGTTGGCCAGGGCCAGGCCGGTGCCGAGCGAAACCTGCGCGCCGACGATGCCGTGGCCGCCGTAAAAGCCCGTCGCGATATCGAACATGTGCATCGAGCCGCCCTTGCCGCGCGACGAACCGCCCGCGCGGCCGGTCAGCTCGGCCATGACTTCCCTGGGGTCCATACCAGCGGCCAGCATATGGCCGTGGTCGCGATAGCCCGTGATGATCTGGTCGCCGGTCTGTTGGATCGACTGCATGCCGACCGCGATGGCTTCCTGACCAATATAGAGATGGCAGAACCCGCCGATCAAACCCATGCCGTACAACTGACCCGCGCGCTCTTCGAAGCGTCGGATCAGCAACATGCTCTGATAGAACTTTAAAAGCTCATCCTTGCCGACGAAAGCGTTGACACCGGTGTCGCTCGCCTTCCCCTCGGAAGCCTCACCCTTGCGCGTACGCGCCATTCAAATCTCCTTGGCCAATCTTCATCGCGGCCTTCATCCCAGAGCACCTCCCGCCGAATGAGTCGTCGGTTCCGCGAAGGAAGTGCTCATCATGTCACGCCCAGCCCGTGCCCGGTTCGGATGATCCGGAGCACGATCGTCAACCGGCGCCGGAGGCTATGATCCAACCGCGCTAGCGCTTGGTGCGGATCACATAGTCCTTCGGGTCAGCGTATCCCAGGAGAGAACGTGCCCGTTCTTCCAACAGATCAGCCGACAGGCTACCGCTGCGTAATAGACGAGCCCGGGCCTCCAGGTCCATCCTCTCCGCGTGGATCTTCTTGAGTTCCTTCGTCTTGGCGGCAAAGTCTGCATTGCGTCGCGAGGTCGACAACAGACCGCGCTCGCCCGTCAAAGCGTGAAACACGAAGTAGAAGATCAAAAAGAGGATCGCCGCGGTCGGCAGGATCGGTTGCAGTCGGGCGAACATCTGGGAATCCCGGGAGGCGATCTTTAGAGTCTCAGATCGTGCTTAACGCCTTCTGAATAAGGGCCCACGAAGTGCCGGTCCGCCCCCATCGTGCGCTTTGCCGGATGCTTTCATTTGAGATGGTTTCATCGGCATCTAGATACCGCATCGCAACGCCCAGTTCGCGTCTGCGAGGGGGGCGATTCAGGGCGCGGCCCGCACCAGCCTCTCGCTTATAGAAAAAATGACAGCGCGTTTTTGACGGTTCGGGACTGCGAAGGGTGTCAGCGCGAAAATCGGCTCAAATTCGAACAGCCGTTTGCGGCGTGAAGGGCAAAAAGGCGCGGCTCCGACCGGGAACCGCGCCTCTCATGATTCAATTTGGACTAGCCGGACCTAGCGGCCCTTCAACGCGGCTCGGCCGGCATAGACAGCTTGATCGTCGAGCATCTGCTCGATGCGCAACAGTTGATTATATTTGGCCAGCCGATCCGAGCGGGCCAGCGAGCCGGTCTTGATCTGACCGCAGTTCAGGGCGACCGCCAGGTCGGCGATCGTCGAATCCTCGGTCTCGCCCGAACGGTGGCTCATGACGCTGGTGTAGCCGGCGCGATGGGCCATATCGACGGCGTCGATGGTTTCCGACAGCGTGCCGATCTGGTTGACCTTGACCAGGATCGAGTTGGCGAGGCCTTGGTCGAGACCGATCTGGAGGCGCTTGGGGTTGGTCACGAACAGATCGTCTCCAACCAACTGAACCGTCTTGCCCAGGGCCTCGGTCAGCAGCTTCCAGCCTTCGAAGTCGTCCTCGGCCATGCCGTCCTCGATCGACAGGATCGGGAACTTGGCGGCGAGGCCAGCGAGATAGTCGACCATGCCGGCCGGATCGAGGGTCTTGCCCTCGCCTTCCAGATGGTACTTGCCGTCCTTGAAGAACTCGGTCGACGCGACGTCCAGACCCAGGACGAAGTCATCGCCGGCCTTGTAGCCCGCGGCCTCGCCCGCCTTGACGATGAAGTCGAGCGCCGCCTCGGCCGAGCCGAGATTGGGGGCGAAGCCGCCCTCGTCGCCGACATTGGTGTTGTGGCCGGCGTCCTTCAGAGCCTTCTTCAGGCCGTGGAAGATCTCGGCGCCCATGCGCAGGGCCTCGCTGAAGGTCGGCGCGCCCGTCGGCAGGATCATGAATTCCTGGATGTCGATCGGATTGTCGGCGTGGGCGCCGCCATTGATGATGTTCATCATCGGCAGCGGCAGGACGCGGGAATTGACCCCGCCGACATATTTGTAGAGCGGCAAGCCCGCCGACTCGGCGGCGGCCTTGGCGGTGGCGAGCGAGACGCCAAGGATGGCGTTGGCGCCCAGGCGGGACTTGTTGGGGGTGCCGTCCAGCCCGATCATCAGATTGTCGACCCGGCGCTGATCCTCGGCGTCGACGCCCGACAAGGCGTCAAAGATCTCGCCATTGACCGCGTCCACCGCGTGCAGCACGCCCTTGCCCTGATAGCGCGCCTTGTCGCCGTCGCGCTTTTCGACGGCCTCATGGGCCCCTGTCGAGGCGCCCGAGGGCACAGCGGCGCGTCCGAACGCGCCGTCCTCAAGGAACACGTCGACCTCGACCGTCGGGTTGCCCCGGCTATCGAGAATTTCGCGGGCGATGATATCGACGATCTCGGTCATGGCGGTTCCTCAAGGCGAAAGGCGCGGGAGCCTTAGCTGGCAAGCCTGCGAGGCGCAACTTGACTTCCCTTCAAAACAACCGGTGATCATCAGGCGCACAGGGAGAACGTCATGCTGACCGTCGAAAAAAGCGGCCCGATCGCCGTGGTGACCTTGAACCGGCCGGAGGCGATGAACGCCCTGTCTCGGGCGCTCCGGGCGTCGCTGAATACGGTGATGTTCGAGCTGGACGCGGACCCCGCGATCAGCGTGGTGATCCTGACGGGGGCCGGCGAAAAGGCCTTCACGGCGGGCCTCGACCTCAAGGAACTGGGCAGCGACGCCAAGGCGATGGGCGCGGCCAATGATCAGGACCCGGAGTCCAATCCGGTCAAGGCCATCGAGCAGTGCCGCAAGCCCGTGATCGGGGCGATCAACGGCGTCGCCATCACCGGCGGCTTTGAACTGGCCCTGGCTTGCGACATCCTGATCGCCTCCGAGAACGCCCGCTTCGCCGACACCCATGCCCGGGTGGGGATCATGCCCGGCTGGGGCCTGTCCCAGAAGCTGTCGCGCCTGATCGGCATCTATCGCGCCAAGGAGCTGTCCTTGACCGGCAACTTCCTGTCCGCCGAAACGGCGGCCGAATGGGGCCTGGTCAACCGCGTGGTGCCCGCTGCGGACCTGATGCCGACCGCGTTGAAACTGGCGGCCGATATCGCCTCGATCCCCGTGGAAACCCTGACGTTCTACAAGCGCCTGATCGACGATGGTTTCGGCCGCTCGTTCCGCAAGGGTCTCGAGCTTGAGCACGAACGCTCCAGCGCCCACAATCGCAAGGTGACGCCCCAGGCCGTCGAGGCCCGGCGCGCCCAGATCCAGGCGCGGGGCCGAAAACAGTAGGTCAGGCGTTCAAGATCTGG
>JAHINZ010000331.1 GCA_018895795.1 Alphaproteobacteria bacterium | reverse complement strand
TCATGCCGTAGATGACGACCTTTTTCGCCATGGTCAATTCCGCCCAATGCTGGCGTAGGTGAAGCCATGTTTGACCATCTCGGCGGGCTTGTAGACATTGCGCAGGTCGACCACGACCGGCGCGGCCATGGTCGCCTTCAGACGGTCCAGATCCAGGGCCCGGAACTGGTCCCATTCGGTCAGGATCACGAGGGCGTCGACGCCCTCGGCGGCTTCATAGGGCCCGGACCTGAAGTCGACGCCGGGCAGCATGTGGGCCGCTTCCTTGGCGCCTTCCGGATCGAAGGCCTGGACCTTGGCGCCCATGGCCTGCAGGGCCGGCAGGATGTCGAGGCTGGGGGCGTCGCGCATGTCGTCGGTGTTGGGTTTGAAGGTCACGCCCAGCACGCCGATCGTCTTGCCCGACAGGTCGGTCGAGCCGATGGCGTCGGCGACCTTGGTGGCCATCGCCTTCTTGCGGGCGTCGTTCACGGCGACCGTGGTCTCGATCAGCTTGACGGGCGCGCCGTACTGCTGGGCCGTGCGGACCAGGGCGATGGTGTCCTTCGGGAAGCACGACCCGCCATAGCCGGGGCCGGCGTTCAAGAACTTGCCGCCGATGCGCTTGTCCAGACCGATGCCCTTGGCCACCTGCTGGACGTCGGCCCCGACCTTTTCGCACAGGTCGGCCATCTCGTTGATGAAGGTGATCTTCATCGCCAGGAAGGCGTTGGCCGCATATTTGATCAGTTCGCTGGTCTTGCGGCCGGTGAAGACGATCGGGGTCTCGTTCAGGCTCAGCGGGCGATAGAGCTCGCGCATCACCGCCTGGGCGCGCTCGTCCTCGGTGCCGACCACCACGCGGTCGGGACGCTTGAAGTCCTCGATCGCGGCGCCTTCGCGCAGGAACTCGGGGTTGGAGACCACGGCGAACTGGGCGTCGGGGCGCACGCGCTTGATGATCGCCTCGACCTCGTCGCCGGTGCCGACCGGCACGGTCGACTTGGTGACGATGACGGTGAAGCCGTCGATCAGGCCGGCGATCTCCTCGGCGGCGGCATAGACGTAGGAGAGATCCGCATGGCCATCGCCGCGGCGGGTCGGGGTGCCGACGGCGATGAACACCGCGTCGGCCTCCTTGATCGCCTGGGCCCCTTCCAGCGTGAAGAACAGTCGGCCTTCGCGGACGTTGCGGGCGACCAGGTCGTCGAGACCCGGCTCGAAGATCGGGATCTCGCCCCGCTCCAGCCTCTGGATCTTGCTGGGATCCTTGTCGATGCACGTCACCACGTGACCGAAATCGGCGAAACACGCCCCAGACACCAGGCCCACATAGCCGGTGCCAATCATCGCTACGCGCATCGAGCCCTCGCACAACGCCGCCGCCCACGGGCGGCGGGACAAAAAGAGACGGCGAGCAGATCGCTCAACGATCAGGCTAATGCAATGTGCAAATCGCCATTAGGCCTGAAACCCTGGATCTTGCCCTCGCCGATCTTGAGGGGGCAGCCGCATCGGCGGCTGACGCGCGCGGCCTTGATCGCCGCGGCCTAGTAGGCGTTTTCGGCCATCACCAGATGGGGGATCGTCAGAAGCATGATCTTGACGTCCAGCCAGAACGACCAAGTGTCGATATAGGCGATATCAGCCTGGACCCGTTCGGCCATGGCCTCGATCTCGCTCGTTCCGCCGCGCAGGCCCTTGATCTGCGCCAGGCCGGTCAGGCCGGGTCGGGCCTGGAAGCGCCGCCCATAGCTGGCGACAACCGCGCCATAGTGAAGGTCATGGGCCTGGGCGTGCGGGCGAGGTCCCACCAGCGACATGTCGCCCTTCAGGACGTTTAGCAGTTGCGGCAACTCGTCGACGCTGGTTTTGCGGATAAGGCGTCCGATTGGGGTAATGCGGTCATCGTCGCGCAAGGCCTGGACGACCTTGGCGCCGTTCTCCTGGCAACGCATCGAGCGGAACTTATAGATCGTGAAGATGTCCCCGCTCAGCCCGCCGCGAGCTTGCCGGAACAGCACCGGTCCGGGCGAACCCAGCCGGATCAGCAGGGCGACCAGCAGCAGCAGGGGTCCGAAGAACACCAGCATGGCCGAGGCGACGACAATGTCGAAGGCGCGCTTGTAAGGATCTCGCGCCACGCGCGGCAAGATTTCCGCCACGGGCGGCAGGTCCGCCTGTGGACGAGAGACGACGCTGACCATTTCCCCACCGTACTTTCGTCTGCGAGAAGGCTCACCAGCCTCTATAGACCCTTCACCTTGCAAGGTTTGGTCCATAATCCTCCGCGTGGGATGTGCCAAATCTCACACTCCGAAGCGGGATGACGGATATGATCTCGCAGGTCAACGGGTCCGCATTGCCCCTTTTCAGGATCCGCGACGTAAGCCTCGGCCCAGTCAGGCGTTGCGTGGACCGAACTGGCACACCGCCGGTCTTTAATTCGAACACCTTGGATCGCGGGGGCCGCAACCGCTTCCGCGAGGTCGTCAAACCCTGTAGCAGCGTCCTGAACAGGTTTCCGAAGGGTCCCGATGCGAACTGTCTTGGTGGCCGGCGGCGCCGGCTATGTCGGCTCTCATACCTGCCTGGCCCTGGCGGCGGCGGGCTTCAGGCCCGTGGTGTTCGACGACCTGTCCAATGGTCACCGCGAACATGTTCAATGGGGACCGCTGGAAATCGGCGACATCCGCGACCGGGCTCGACTTGACGCGGTGTTCGCCGCCCATCGGCCCGTCGCCGTCCTGCACTTCGCCGCCCGTATCGAGGTCGGGGAGTCGGTCAAGGATCCGGGCGCCTTCTTCGACAACAATGTCGGCGGGACCATCACCCTGATCGAGGCCGCACGCCGGGCCGGCGTCGAAGCGATGGTGTTTTCCTCGACCTGCGCCACCTTCGGCGATCCGGTGAAACTGCCTATGGACGAGACCCATCCGCAGCACCCGCTCAACCCCTATGGCCGCAGCAAGCTGATGGTCGAGCAGGCCCTGGCCGACTA
>JAHINZ010000330.1 GCA_018895795.1 Alphaproteobacteria bacterium | reverse complement strand
TCCTTGCGCAGCTCGTCCAGTTCCGACTGCCGGGCCATCTCGTCGAAGCTGGCGCGGAACTCATTGGCCATGCCGCGCGCCTTGCCGACCATCTTGCCCAGCTTGTGCAGCAGGGCGGGCAGGCGCTCGGGCCCCACGACCACGAGGGCCACGATGGCGATCACCAGATATTCCATGCCGCCGATGCCGGGGCCGAGACCACCCATCCGTCAGACCCTTCGACGCGCGACGGCGATCAGTTCTTGAGGTCTTCTTTTTCCGCGTCGGTGCGCGGCAGGGCGCCGGCGCGTTCCTCGCGCGGCTTGTCCTCGTCGGTGTCCTTCAGGCCGTCCTTGAACGCCTTCACGCCCTTGGCGGCGTCGCCCATCAGGCCGGACAGCTTGCCGCCGCCCCCGAACAGGATGAGCACGACGACGACGATCGCGAGGATGTGCCAGATGCTAAGCGCGCCCAAGGGAAGTCTCCTGAATCGGACCGAAGCGCGGTCCGCGATAATGTCTGGCCGCATATAGGCGGATCAGTGGCGCGACGCCAAGCGATTGCCGCGTCACAGGGCCGCGCTGTTTGTCCGCACCCAGGCCGCCAGGGCGTCGATATCGATCCTTCCCTCGGCCACGCCATACAGGGTGGTCGTGGCGTCGTCCTGGGTCGCCGTGAGACGAAGACCATTGCGGGCCAGAAAGACGACCATCCCGACGAAGGCCGCGCGCTTGTTGCCGTCGATGAACGGATGGTTCCTGGCGAGGCCACGGCATAGGTCGCGCCCAATACGGCGACGTCGTCCTGACCTTCGTAGCCGTAGGCGTTCAATGGCCGGTCAAGCGCGGACAGGAGCAGGCTCTCGTCCCGCAAACCTGCCGCGCCACCGGTCAGGGCGATAACTTCGCCATGGGCCTGCATCATCGCGGGCTGATCCAGCCAGACCGGTTCCGGCATGGCTCAGCGGGCGAGCGCGTCGAGCGTTTCGCGGTAATCAACCATGACCTGACGCGCGATGGCCAATTGACGTTCCGTTTCGGAATCGCCGCTCAGAATCTCGATGGCGCTCTCGTCGAGCTTCACCATGTCGCCGATAGTTCCGCCCAATTTGGCCAGGTCCGCCTCATTCAGCTCCATGACTGTTTTTCCCGCGACCTCGGATATCTTCAGGTGGATCATGACGTCTCTCCTGCCTAGGAACATACGCCAAACCGGATTCGTCTCCAACCAATCGGAGGTAGGAGCCGCATTCTGAAGGTTCGCTCTTGTCCCACGTCATCATCCACACCGACGGCGCCTGCAAGGGCAATCCCGGGCCCGGGGGCTGGGGCGCGATCCTTCAGACCGGCGGGGGCCACGAGAAGGAGCTGTGGGGCGGAGAGGCGCTGACGACCAATAACCGCATGGAGTTGACGGGCGCGATCATGGCGCTGGAGGCCCTGAGCCGGCCCTGCCGTGTCGACCTGCACACCGACAGCAAATACGTCATGACCGGCATCACCGAATGGATCCGGGGCTGGAAGGCGCGCGGCTGGAAGACGGCCGACAAGAAGCCGGTCAAGAACGAGGACCTGTGGAAGCGGCTCGACGCCGCCCGCGCCCGGCACGAGGTCAAATGGCACTGGGTCAAGGGCCACGCCGGCCACGAACTGAATGAACGCGCCGACGGCCTGTCCAATCGCGGTGTGGACGAGGTGCTGAAGGGTTAGGCCAGCCGCACCTTCAACCGCGAACCCGACGCGTCCTCGACGATGACGCTCTCGCCCACCGCCGGCGCCGCGCCCTCGATCTCGGCCGACCATTCGGCCCCCGAGACGAAGACCCGGCCGCGGCCGTCGACGAACGCATGCGTCACACGGGCGCGCTCCCCGACCAGACGGATGTCGCGGGCGTTGATGTCCGGATGGTCGTCGGGGTTCACCCGCTGGATCAGCCGGCGCGAGGCCACAGTCAGGACCACGGTCAGGACGCCGAAGATCAGCACCTCGACCCCGAAGCCGAGCCGCAGGCCCAGCGCCGTCATCACCGCGACCACGCCTGCCGACACCGCCGGCCACAGCAGCCATTCCGTCGAAAAGGCGGCCTCGACAGCCAGCAGCACGACCCCGAGCGCCAGCCAGACCCAGAACGGCTGGGCCGCATACATGTCGGTGAAGGTCTGCATGGCCTAGCCCGCCCTTGGCGTGGTGGGCCGC
The DNA here is from genome assembly GCA_018895795.1 of Alphaproteobacteria bacterium. Lineage (GTDB taxonomy): Bacteria > Pseudomonadota > Alphaproteobacteria > Caulobacterales > Caulobacteraceae > Caulobacter. The sequence continues at coordinate 271 of JAHINZ010000330.1, read as the reverse complement.
GGCGGACGCGGCGGCGCGGGAGGCGCGGACCGGGGCGTCGCGGGCGCCGGGGCCGGCTGGGCCGAGGCGGCGCCGTCGCGGCGCGCGCCCTGCTGGTCCGTGGCCAGGCCGACCAGCTGGCCGATGCCCGCGATGGCGCCGACCAGGGCGCCCATCTCGGCCGGCACGATCACGGTCTTGGCCGTCGGGTTGCGGGCCAGTTCGGCGAAGGCCTCGACGTATTTCTGGGCCACAAAATAGTTGATGGCGTTGACGTCGCCGGCCTCGATCG